>CAYYFV010000051.1:0-7079 GCA_964471455.1 uncultured Candidatus Peribacteria bacterium
GGTTTGCATACGGGATTGATTTTGGTGAATTTGTTTGCGAATTTGTATTTGTTTGTGTTGGATGAGATTATTGAAGAATTCTCAAAATTTTATGTAAGGGTGGGGGATGACTTTATTGCTACTTTTGAGTCTGAGGAGCAGATGAAGAGTGTTTTTGAGAATGTTGTTGCTGAAATTAAGGATTTGAATTTGGAATTCACCTATAATTTTGGTGATTTGCGAAAAGATGAGGTTGAGTTTTTGGGATATGTGTATGCCGGTGGAAAGATAAGTATACGAAGTTCGTCTTTGCAGAGATTTGAGCGGACTATCAATAAACGATTTTTGACTGTGAGTGGTGAGTTGCCACGGCGCAAGGAGTATTTTTTAAAAAAGCTCAAGGGTGCTGATGGACTAGATGTATATTTGAATTCTTTTTTGGATGCATATCGTTTTTTCAATTGTGACAAGCAAGCCAAGCAAATCAATCAATTTCTGATGCGCCGAATTAACAAGTTTATATTTGGTTACCAGGGGCTTGATAATTCTGAGCAATTGCATGAGTTTTTGAAGAGTATTGGTTTTGAGACTTTTTATACTAAGTTTTGGAAATTGAAGACTGGTAAGTTAAGATATAAACAAATTCGTAAATCCGATTTCCGAAATGCATGAAATGTCTTTTATCAAAGAGTTTGTTAAATTAAAATCGGAAGCTTATTCCAAGGCCTTTCGCTTTGAGTTTTTGGAGAACTTGTGGGGATTTGTTTTGCGATATCTTAATCTTCAATTTTTATTGATAGTGTTTGCTGCTATCAGTCTGGATGTTGTGATATCTTTGTTTTTGTTGGATGTGGAGGCGTTTTTCTTTAGGTATTTTTCTGAGAATGCATTTGGTTTTTTTGCCTTGGTACTTGTGACACTTGCTTTTTATTTGACTTTGCGTTTTTTTTATTCAAAGGCTCGGACTAAATTTGTTTATCGTCAGGTGATTGATTTGAGGGTCGCTCTGACTTCTAAGTTGCAGGCTAATTTTGGTGATTCGAATGCTTCTAGATATGTGCTAATTGCCAAGATTTTGAATCATGTGGAGTTGTTTGCTTTGTTTTTGAATAATTGTTTACTTGGTTTTGTTGAGCTTATGTTGTTGCTTACCTTGACCACTTTGGGATTGGCTTTGGTGGCACCATATTTTGTTTGGTTGTGGTTGAGCTTGATTGCATTTGCAGTGGTTTTATTTGTTGTTATCAATTTATTGGCTCGTAATTTGGTGAATGTTAATCAGACATTTAAATCCAAAATCATATCGGAATTATTTTTTATGTTCGAAAATCGTCGAGTTTTGAATGGGAGTTTTTTTGATAGATATTTGCAGAAATTTAAGAAGCTAAATTATTTAGATATGAATTTTCGGGCATCGCGGAATGCTTGGATAGATTTGAGTCGTAATTTGGTGTTTGCTTTGGCTGTGTTGTTGAGTTGTAGTGTGCCCTTGCTTTCGAGGATACCAAATGCTTGGGCTTTTTTTGTTGATAATCCATTGGTTATTTTGGTGTTTTCGGTTTTGGTTTTTCGAGTTCTGTACTTGATTGTCAATATTGCTCTGTACTTTCCGCTTATGCGAATATCTGCTTTTTGTTTGTTTCAATCGATGCCAAAAGTGAAGCGTTTGCCAGTTGAGCTTAATTCTGATTTTAAGATTTTTTCGAATAAATTTAAGTTAGCTGGTAAGTATGTCAAAAACTTTGTTTTTGATGTCCAAAAGGGAGGCAAGATGCTTTTGCTGACTCGGGATGTGGATTTCTTTTTGCAGGTTTTTATGGGGAAGTTTTCTAAACAAGCGAACTTTTTGTATGTACAAAAGTCTGGTCGTAAATTTTCGGCTAATAGTTTTTTCAAAAAATATTTAGATAGTTTTGCGGTGTTGGTTGATAATGTGCATTTCGATGGGTGTTTACTTGAGTTATTTGTAGGGGAGTTTGATTTCAAAAAGGATTATACTTATTTGCATCAATTTGGTTTGGCTAAGTTTGCTTTTGAGGACTTGGATATCACCAGAGGTTGTAATACAGACTTGATGAGCCTGGAGGATAAAATCAAGTTGCAATTACTAATGTTAGTGACCAATAAGCGAGTCAAATTTGTAGTTGTACCGGCAAAGATTTTGAAAAATACTCAGATAGTCGCTATGCTAAATAAAATACATAAACATTTGGCTGTGGGTTTGATTGTAATTGATAATGTCGACAATTCTTATTTTAAATATGAAAGTTAAAAAAATTCTAAAATTTTATCGATTTTGTTTGAGACTTTCGACTCGTCATGTATTGATTGGTTGTTTGGCTGCTATGTGTGGATTTTTGTTGGTGTTTGTAGCTTTTAATCCAAGGTTTTATGTGTCTGCCTTTGTTCAAAAGCCAATATTGACTTTGGAGACTCAGGGGGCTTTGTTGGATAAATTTTATGTAGGTGAGCCATTAACGACTGAATTTGTTTCGGACTTGACCCATGATATTTCTCAAGCAGATACTCAGATTGATGTTCTGATGTTTTCTTTGAACGAAGCCAATGTGGTGTATGCATTGCGTCAAGCTGCCAAGCGTGGTGTCAATGTGAGAGTGTTTGTGGATATGTCTAAGAAGCAAGCGGTCTCTAAATTGTTTGAGGGGAGTTTGGTAAACTTGAATTTTCCCAATGAAAATTCTAATTTTGCGGATCGATTTTATTATATGCATCACAAAATGGTCGTAATTGATAATGCAACTGTTTATTTGGGTTCTAATAATCTAACCAACTTGCAAATTGATATTGATAACGGCTATATGTGGCGGAGTAAAAATACGGAGTTGATTGCATTGTTTGCTCCGGAGATTGCGTCTTTGGCTGATGGGGTTTCTGGCTTTGATAAGATTTCTCTAACTTACAACCCCTATTTGGGGGAGCTTGTGGCTGATGATTATTTTTTCCGAGTTTGGCGGACGCCTGGTGTTTCTAATTTTAATACTCGGGAACAGGTGATTGAATTAATAAAAAATTCAGAAGCATCAATTGATTTGATGATGTGGTACTTTTCTGATGCGAAGATTTTTCGAGCTTTGCAGATGGTGGCTTTGAGAGGAGTCAATGTGCGTTTGTTGTGGGATGCCAAGGCAGCTGGATATGATGAAAGTTTTTTGAATCTTGTGCGTAGCTTTGCAGATGTAAATAAAAATTTTGATTTGCGCTTGATAAAAAATGAAAATATTGGCCAGTTCGAAACCTTTTTTCACTTTCACACCATGCAAGTTGACTCTAAAGAATTGGTGTTTGGGACTAACAATTGGTCTAATAATGGCTTTTTTTTCAACGATGAAATGACTATGTTTACAAATCATAAGGATTTAAATACTCAGATGCAGCATGTGCTTGAGAAATACTTGTAATTTTGCTATAATATAGAGATTTAATTCTATATATGCGCAGAATACCATCCCAACCTAGTGGTGAATTCGATAGCGGTCTCGAAGCTAGTCTGAAAGATGCTCTTAGTTCTTCTGTAGAAAAAGGGGAGCTTCAAGCTAAAGCTTTGAATCAGGAGATTGCTAAGTTGGATGAGAAAGTTCGAGAGACTTTTGCCCAGAATCCTGAGCTGATTGAGCCTGCATTCATGTCTGTGTTTGAGCAGTTGATTGCAGATGGTGTGGTTGATTTTGTTTCTACGGATAAAGTGCATGCAATGTTTGGTACTTTGACTGCAATTAAGGAAATGGAAGAGTCGGCAATGTTTGCTTTGATTCTGCAAAAGGATGAGTCTGGAGCAGTTGTAGTCGATATCAACTCAGATACTCAAATCAAATGTGCGAGCTTGAATGCCCAGGCGCATACACTTATGATGCAGCCGTTTTATCGCCAGAGAATGGCCAATGAAAAATTTGTTTTTAAGGCTCAGAAAGGTTTACAGTCAGCTGTTTTGACTTTACTTGGTTATAACTTGGAGGCTGAGAATGCTTTTACAAATGTTGATTTTATCAAAGCGGCGGAGTTGTTGTGTAAAAACTCAATTATTTTCCCAAGTAATTTGAAACTTAATAAAGATCAGAAAAGGATTTTGGAGTGTGTGCGGTATGGTGCCAAATTAAAGGTTTTGGATGATGGTAGATTTTTGGTGAAGCCTCCGATTGCTGCAATCAAAGCTTTTGTGTATTCGGATGATTTTCGTAGACATGATTGGCAGTCTGGGTTTGATTCTCTGGATAGGTGGGGTTCTGAATCGTCAGTGATGACATCTGGAAAGGAACCGCGTGCTAAAATTCGACAAATTCGGCGGGGGATAGTCTTGGACTCAAATGGGTTGCGGTCTGCTAATCTTACAACTTTGTTAACAGCGCATTTGAAGCAAAGGTTCAACAATGAGACAGATTATGTCGGATATGTGGTTGCTAAAGCCTTTGCAAATAATATGTTTAGCTCTTATTTGAAACCAAAGGAAATTCGTGATCGGATTAAGAACTTTGATCCCGAGATGAAAGATGTGTTTGCTAAGCAAGTTATGAAAGTTTATAAACGGAAATCTTCTCAAAAGTTACCAATTCAAACTGTCTTGAATTTGGCTATTTTGACCGAGGACCAAAACACTGAGTATTCGATTCCGTATTTTATTTCTCGTGGATTTGAAGGAGTTCTCGAAGCAGGTGTCCAGTCTGCCCTTGACTATCTTAATAATTCTAATGCTAATTTTAATTTTGCACGAAACGGTTTCGATGTGAGTTTGAATATGAAGTCTAACTCTTATCTTTCTCGAGATATTGTCTTTTTTGATAATGAATTGGTTCCCGTCGATAATATTATGGGATTGAGTTATATGGATGTTTATAATTGTTATAAATCGATTTGTACTCCGGGTTCTTCTCGCCAGATTGATAAGTCTAAATCTGAGAAAGACGATGCTGTTGGTAGTTTGCCATTACAAATGGAAAATGATTACGGAATTCGATTTGCGATTGTGCAAAAAATAATGCAAGAACCACGATTATCCATGGATAATTTGGTGTTTGAATCAGGCTATAAAGTTTTATATTCAGATTCGTCTCTTGATATTCATTTGGATTGTGCTCGGAATGAATTTTTGGATAAGTTGAATTTACCAGAAGAGGCTGAGGATAAAGTGAAAAAAGTTGAAGATGTAGATAAAGACAAGGATGATCTTCCTGATTCATATCCTGAGGCGAAAAAGGATAAAGTGGAAGCAAGTAAAGATAAAGAGGTCAGTTCAGAAGATAATGCTAAAAACAAGAAAGTTGAAAACAAGAAAGTTGAAAAGAAAAAAGTTGAAAAGAAGAAAGTTGAAAAGAAGGAAAGTAAAGCCACGAAGAAGGAAAGTGAAGTTGAAAAGAAGAAAAGTGAAGCCACGAAGAAGGAAAGTGAAGTTAAAAAGAATAAAGTTGGAAATAATAAAGTTAAAAAGAAGGAAGCTGAAAACAAGGAAGTTGAAAAAAAGAAAGCTGAAAAGAAAAAAGCTGAAAAGAAGGAAGCTGAAAACAAGGAAGTCAAAGTCAATCCACAGATCAATGTACAGAAGCCGATGAATAAGACAAGTCCAGATGATTCGTCTGGAATTGGTAATATGCAGTCTGTTTTGGATTTATCTCCCCCAGTAAAACTTGTTTTTAAGACTGATAGCAAGCGTGAGATTGATAATTTACCTGCATTGAAGGGGCAAAAGCAAAAAGATTTGCAGAAGGCAAAAGATTTGGTTGAGACCTTTACTCCCTCTCTTGATCTTGATTTGAGTCCACCTGATTTGCCATCAATCCCTGCTGTAGAGAGTATTGATTGTACCGATTTTACTGCTGATAATTTTGAGAGGAAACTTACTACTGCTTTGGAACAAAAATTTAAGGGTCAAAAACCAAAAATTTACAAATTATTAACGGGTCAAAAACCAAAAACTCCTAGTGGACAATCAAAAATAGTAAACCCTGGTCTTATAGTGAGTCGTATTTATCAAGGTAGAAGGGAGTTGGTTTTTGTTGCTTTTAGGAACTTGCTGTCTGAGGACTCCTATTCACCAGGGGATTCGTCTGGAGATTCAGAGAATGTTGTTCGACCAGTTACGGCTTCTACTTTTGAGTTTATAAAACAACATTTTAACAATTCTATTTTTGATACGGGGTCTCTTTTTCTTAATTTACTAAAGCAAGGTTTTAGTATTGTTTCTGAAAGATCTTCTCAAGATCCTATAATGTCGGGGGAGCAGGTTAGGTTGCGTGCTGGTGATAATTTAAGCTCGATTTTCAATTTACGTCCCAAAATTAAAGGGATTGCGATGAATTATGGGCTGATGTTTTTAAAAACCAGGGGAGGCGGCACTTTTGACTCGAATACACAATCACCTGAAGCTGTTGATTATAATAAAGATTTGCATAAGTTTTTTATTACCTGGTTAGATGAGATTTTAGAAGATTGTGAGGATGTTGTGGATTTGGATGGAGCGATGGAAAAGCTTACGAAACTGTATAGTTTTAAAAAAAATAGTAGGGAACAAATTATTTTTTTTAAGAAGATTGTTAAGAGTGATGATCCTTTCTTTAGATTGAATGAGCTTCAGGTACCTATGAGGATGGAGTTTTTTAAATCTGAATTTTCTATGTCAAGTTTACATAAAAAAACTAATATTCGAATTGTCAAAGAAGGTCAGGATATTATTTCTCTACTAAGTTTTGGAGATCCGTTCAAGCAAAAGCCTATGATGAAACTTGGTGGCAAAATTATTCTGTATAAAAGTAAGGCAGAATCTGTCTCTGATTTTGCTTTAAAGCTCTTAAAATTTGGGAGTGGGCTTATGATGATTCGTAATTGGTTTGAAGAAAATTATGATTATATTGTATCCAAATTAACTATTGATAGAAAAGTGGATGAGCCGGTCTTTATTGCTTATTTCAAGGCTGCTCTCAACGACCCTACATTTAAAGGTGCTCCTTTTTATCTAAAAGATCTTAAGAGGGAAGATGAAAATTCCTTAATTTTATTTGATGGTGTGAGAAGGCTGAAAACTGTTGACCGGAAGGTAATTGTGAACGCTAGTAAGCCCTTTGTTCAGAACTTAGTAGATAAGAGTTATAGTT
>CAYYFV010000052.1:0-334 GCA_964471455.1 uncultured Candidatus Peribacteria bacterium
GAGGTCTTCGAAGCAGAAGTGACATTTCTCGGTAAGCCACGGCATGTTTAGATAGATCATCATACACCACCAAAACATGTTTGCCTTTGGCCATGAAATATTCAGCAATCGCCACACCAGCATAAGGTACCAAAAATTGCATTACAGAAGATGAAGTCGCCGAAGCCGAAACTACAACAGTGTAGTCCATAGCTCCATGATTTCTGAGTTTTTCAACTACTTGAGCGAGTTTACCTTCACGCTGTCCCACAGATACATAGACACAAATCATATCTTGACCTTTTTGGTTCAAAATAGTGTCCAATGCTACTGCAGTTTTACCAGTTTGTCTGTC
>CAYYFV010000052.1:354-7057 GCA_964471455.1 uncultured Candidatus Peribacteria bacterium
GATAATCAATTCACGTTGTCCACGCCCAACTGGGATCATAGCATCGATTGCCAGAATACCAGTTTGCAGGGGTTCGTGTACTGATTTACGAGCCATTACATCTGGAGCTTGATTTTCGTGAGGCATCATTTTGTCAGCCTTGATTGCAGCTTTGCCATCAAGTGGAGCGCCGACCGCATCAACCACACGTCCAATAATTTTATCACTAACAGGTACTGCCAAAGTAGAACCTGTAGCTGTTACAAACAACCCTTCAGTAATTGAGCTGTCTTTTTGTAACACAAGCGCGTACGCCATATCTTTTTCAAGATTCATGACCAGAGCCTTAGCTCCAACACCTTCGATTTCAACCACTTCACTCATTTTGAGACTTGAGAGTCCGCGGATTGCAATCACACCATCTGTATAAGAGGCAATAATACCTTTATCACCACTTGTTGCAGAGTCGGTAGTCGACACTTGTGCTAATACGTCATCTAAGTTGTTTAGAAAAGATGAGAGTGAATTCTTACTCATAGCGTCTATTTAATTTTTGTTAAAGTTTCAATTTTCTTTTGCCAAGATAAATCAGTCAGCTGACCACCGACAAAAGTTCGCATACCGCCAATCAATCTAGGATTGACTTGGAAGTAGACGAGAGTCATATCTCCGTGTTTGCTTGTAAATTCTGATACAATTTGACGTCTTTCAGAAGCTGTCACATCAACGGCATATTGCACAGTCACTTCAACAAAATCTTCTTGTTGAGCAACAAATGCACGCACCTTCGATACCAAGCTTTCGAATGAATTATGTAATACAAATTCTTTAAAAGCTTTCATCACCGAATTATCAGTTTTGAAAACAGCTTGTAAACGACCCAATTGATCTTCTCTACTCATGGTTGCAAAAGATTTATCCAAACCAATTGCAGCCTGATTAGAGAGCTTGCAAACAAACCTTGAGATATGGGCACTTAGAACATTTTTTGCACTAATACTAGATCCAGCTTTCAGAGACCGAGTTAGGTCCCCCAAATCAAACATAAGTTGATCGGCATCAACATCCAGTAAGTATTCTCTACTAAATGCAGAAAGGGATGCCCTATCAAAGGCCACCTCCGTATCTTTAGCATTCAAATCAAATAAATTTTGATGTTGAGTCAAAAAACCGAGCGTTTCGTGCAATAAAATTGAGATAAAGTTTTCTAAGTTCATGTTATTTTTTATATTCAGACCAAGCTTCAGTCACACTTTCAGTGATAACTTCCTTTGGTACTTTGTTACTAATCACTTCTAAAATGATTTGAGACATTTTCTTTTGTAATTCCACCTCGACTTCAGAAACCATTTGCTCTTTTGCCTCGGCAATTTCTTGGGCCGTTTTCTCGAGCATATTTTTTCTTTCAGCTTCCATGTGACTGACAAGCTCTTTTTTCTTTTCAGCTACAAAAGACCGCATCGAATCTAACTCAGTTTTTAGCTTCTTTTCTGTTGCAAGTTTTTCCGCTTTCAAACTTTCAAGTTGAGTTGTAAATTCTTTTTTTATCATTTCAGCTTCTTCAAGCTGATTGACAATTGTTTCACGTCTTTTAGTCGTAAAGTTTCGAATTGGATTATAAAGTAAGTAGCTTAGCACAGCCAATAAAACTCCATAGTTAACTAAGTAGATTAAAATGCTATCTAAACTAATACCCAATTTGTCTAAGCCATCCATAAAATTTGATTGTTATACTGCAAATAGGATAATAAAGGAAACTACTAGCGCATAAATCGCTGTAGATTCACAAATAGCTAGTGCCACAAACATCTTAGAGAAGATATTTGATGATTCTTCGGGGTTTCTAGCCATAGCTTCTAGGGCCTTCCCAGCAATGATACCTTCACCGATCCCAGAACCAATCGCTCCGAAACCAATTGCAATACCTGCTGCTAATAATCTTGCTGCTTCTACTTCCATTTTAATTTAGGTTAATTATTAATTATAAAAGTTTATTCTTGAACCGACTCCATCATTCCTGCCAGGTACTGGACCGTAAGTAACGGAAATATAATTGCCTGAATCACTCCGGAAAATATAGATAGGAAAATAAAAGGAATTGGTACAAAGTAGGTTGTAAACACTGCTATATAGGTGATTATCAGAACCATAAGCTCACCTGCTAGTACGTTACCAAACAAACGAGCAGAAAGCGATACCACCTTAGCAAATTCCCCAACAATATCAAGTATTCCAAGAAATAACTCCAAACACAAGTTACCCAGGTCCCCAAAACTTCTCACCGAAAAAATTTCAGAAATCTTAAAGGTGTTAGAAATATGTTTGATTGGATTGATTTTAAGGGCAATTACATGAGATAAAATAACCACAAACAACGCCATAGAAATAGGCAAGCTGAAGTCAGCAGTCGGCACCGAAAACAGGGCCTGCCCACCGCTTTGATGTATATCTGAGAGCAGAGGAATCAAGCTGAATTGATTAGCAACCAAAATAGACAAAAACAAAGTCAGAATTAAAGGCAGAAATTTCATAGCCACTTCCTTAGATCGAAAAGAAGAAACGAGGTTATCTAAAAAGAAATTATAAATAGTTTCAAACAGTACCTGGAGTTTAGTCGGCACCAGTTTAGCGGTCTTATACATATAGACACCAAGTAGTAGTAACACTAAGTTGACAACAAACATGCCCATCATGGCCGAATTAATACTGTAACCAAAAACAGTAAATGCTGACGCAGATTTAATAGAGATAGCCGGAATTGAACTTAATAAATACATTAGTTGTTAGATAGATTATTAGTAAATTTTTTCACATGTAGGTAGACCACGAATTGAGTTAGTGGGAAAGCCAGAACCAAACCTGCTATAAGAAACTTCGGTTTTGTATCCAAGTATAAATCTAGCATATAGCCAAGCCCAATCATCACCCCGCAAACCAGTAAAGAAATGAATGTCACATGCAAAAACATTCTTACCCTATTCCGAAAATAAATTTGCGAATCAATCTCGCCTCTAGACTTTGGCATATAAATTTGTAAATCCACCTAATTATTAACAAATTTTAGTAAAAATCAAGGTTTTATCCCATTTTATTAGCACAAAGACTTTACTTATCTCAAAAACTTCAGCCTATTCAAGGCTATCGCCAACAATATCATTAGCAAACTCAGCCACTGTCCCATAGAAAGCCCCAGCCACAAAAGCCCCAATTGACTATCTGGTTCACGCACAAACTCAATCCCAAATCTGAACAATCCATACAAGCCCAAAAACCAACTCAAAAGATTTTGCACGCCAAATTTGTTTCGCAATATATATAGGATAGTTAATAGGACCGGACCTTCAAGCAAAGCTTGGTACAATTGAGAGGGGTGTCTGAGCATTCCATCAAAATACATACCAATCGCCAGTGTTGTCTCACGCCCAAACAACTCTCCATTAAAAAAGTTGCCCAAGCGTCCAAACATCAAAGCCAAACACACAGGCAAAAGCACCACATATTGCAATTCACCCCACGGCAATTTCCGTTTTTTTTGCACTATATATATAGCAAGCAAAGCAAACAAAAGCCCCCCATGAAAACTCATACCATAAAATCCTATAAAACGGCCATCCACAAATGGCCAAAACATCTCTACCGGGCGTGCCAAAAAGTATTCCAGATTATAAAATAAAATATAGAACACACGCCCACCCAAAATTGCACTCAAAAAACTTACAAAAATTAGATCCTCATAGTCGGATCTCTTGGCGGTCAATCGGCCACATTTATCTTGCCAATACACAAATCCCATTACACTAGAGACACCCAGTACATAGGCCACAGAATATAGTTTCAATTCCAATCCAAATAAATTCATCGAACTTGGAACAACTGCCGGTAAATTTTGCCAGACTTCAATCATAACTGTTAATCTAAATGATTCAAATAAACAAACACAGACCAAACTTATTGTATATAAGTTCTTATAATAAATCCAACCACGCCGGTTATTTTATTTTCACATCATGTATCTAGACAATATTCATCTAGTATGTAAAAAATTAGTTGACAAAAACATGACATGAATGGCGACAGACATTATGCTGGATTTATAACCGCTATAAATATGAAGTTAGAAGTAGATTCAACTGTTCATCATCCTTTGGGAGCGGCGTCATATGTTTTTCGAGAAGATATAGTTAAATACTTGGCCAAACAGCTAGGTGACGAAAACTTAAAAATTAGCATTGGTGCACAACCTAACTCTTCACCACACTTTGGTACATTAACAGTTTTTTCTCTAGCCTTCTCATTAGCACGAAGGTTGCAACAGGTGCTCACCTCCGATGTATCTGTAATGTTCGAAGTTGTAGATACTGCCCCCGCTTCGTCTCATGAGATCGATGGCGTGGTATATCAACAAAGTCTAAAAAAATCAGATATAATATCGGAAACAATGCCACAATACTACGAGGTCTTGGACCAGCTTAGTAATATAGCAGATATCCCCTACGGTACACGCTCTCAAAGTACATTTAATCAAAGCACATTTATTCCAGAGATCGTTTCAAAAATCATTGCAAATCGGTCAACCATAGCACCGGTACTAGATCCTAAAAACGAATTACTCAGAGTCAGATCAGCTTGTGACAATTGTGGCCTATCTGATAAAAAGGGGATCACTAATCAGTACTTTTCAAACCACATCCAATTCGAATGTCCAGATCACGGCTCTTACCAAGTAGATTTTAGCAGGGAGCCTGACAAACTAGAGTATAGTACGCCTTTACGCAACTTAATCAGAGCCATGAACTATGCCGCCGAAAATAAAAGCCCAGATCACAGTCATCATTGGATGAGAGTCACGGGCAGTGATTATGCAGGCTTTTATCAGGAGCAGATGTTATACAGAGCAGCGGGCCTCTTGGGCGAAGACATTTCAGATTTCCCTACTATATTATATGCGCCTCTAATTTTAGATTGGTCTGGTGCCAAGTTATCCAAATCACTATACGTCAAGCAGGGAGCCTATTCCGACCTACCAAATTATCTAGTTAACTATTCCTTCCTCAGGGACTCGCTCGGACCTGACGGTCTGAATAAGCTCTATCGGGAGGTCGATTCTTGGGTGCAAGAACCATATAAACTATTCAGACATTATTCAGTATACTACTTTATGAATAAGGTATTTCAATAAATTTATTATTTGTATCATGGAAAATATTCAAGAAGGAATCTTCCTTAGTATAAAGCCTCGTTTTGTAGAGGCCATAGTAGATGGGCTCAAAAACCATGAATTCAGAAAGTATAAGCCCAAGTCTCCAGTCACGCATTTTTGGGTATATACTAGTGCACCTGTGTCCTGCTTGCAGTATTTAGTCACCACAAGCCAACCTGTGGAGTATCCTAATCAAATCTCAAAGCCAGGCTTGGGAAATTCAGAATTTGATAATGGATTAAAGAGCTCAATCTATGCTTTTCCGATTCATAGTGTCTATAGGCTCAATCCCCATATCCCACTAGATGAATTACGCCAGTTTGGGTTTACGCCTCCGCAGTCATTTTCTTATACAAAAAACCACGCAAGCTTAATTGAACATATTTATTTACATACAAATCTAACTCAAATCCTGTAATGTACAAATTAAAGTTAAATCCCCGGGCCTTTGCTGCAATAATAGCTGGTCTCAAGACAATTGAAATACGAGCCGGTAAATGTAAGGACAATTGTGGCGAGTGTGTTTGTCAGATGCAAAAGCATCAATTGATAAATTTCACCAATACATTAGATGGCGAGGTACTCAGCTGTACAATAAAAAGGGTTCAGCATTATGAGTCCGTTAGACAGCTGTTAGAAACAGAGGGTACTCAGTACACGCTCTCTAGCACCAATGACTTGGAAAAGGGCATCCAGTCCATTCATAATATCTCTGATTACAGAGATCGTATTAGCAAATACGGAGTCTATGCAATAGAGCTCTCACTTATATAAATACTCAAAATTCTCACAGCCCACATGTGGTTATTGTATCCTACAATTTTCTACTAAATTTAAACTTCTCACGAAGCTGCATAGCAGGCACTTCAAAGTGCTTATACATTACCGATGCCAAAGCAAAGCTCAAAACCCAAAAGCAAAAGAACTTATACCAAGGACTATATTCCAAAAAACCAATTTGGTTCAGAACCAGCTGCTGCACAATCGTCAAATTCACCAAATATAAAGAATACGAAACCAAACTCACATGAGTAAGCATCCTAGCCCCAGCAAATCGAGCTTCTCTCCAGTTATCCAAAAATGGAAACAATAATAATGTCCCAATCGATCCAACACTAAATACAAAAACATTTAGATAGAGTCCCAGCTCATGATATCCCAAAATACTCATCAATCTCACTCCACACATAATCAAAATACCAGCAAGCAAACACATCTTAGGATTCCAGTTCCACCGCGCGTTGTGATAGTATTTCATATAAGCTCCCAAAACTCCATACATAATAGCATCCAAGCGCGTCAAAACTTGCTTTCGAAAATTAACATCCCACATCTCAAAACTCGTCAGCTCCAAATTCAAGTGTTTCGTGTAGCGAAAATAAGTCACAGCCACAATCACACTCAAAACAGTCACAAGCATCGCTCGTTTGACTCGCATCAGCTTAGAAAGCCCAAATGCAGCCAGAGGAGATAATAAATAAAACCACTCCTCAACTGATAACGACCAGGCGACAACCATATAAT
>CAYYFV010000053.1:0-6714 GCA_964471455.1 uncultured Candidatus Peribacteria bacterium
AACGATACAATATTTGCTGGAGCCACCACTAATACTTTGTCGTTTGGGGATGGTCTGATTTTTTTATTAATATTTAGTGTCTTTGTTTGGATATTGGCAACATACAAGGAGGGTTTTTTTGAACACCACCCCCACCCAAAGATTATGAGTGTACCTTTGAGCGTAGCTCTGTTTGTACTTGGGGTGGCCTTGATTGTCTCTGGATCACATGTTCTGCTTGAGTCTGCAGTGGCAATAGCTGAATATTTCGGACTAACTTTCAAATTTATTGGGGTGAGCTTGGTGGCTTTTTCGACCTCTGCACCGGAAATTGCCACTGCTATCTTGGCGATTCGTAAACAACACACAGAGTTGGTGTTTGGTAATGTTGTAGGATCCAATATTTTTAATATTTTATTTATACTTGGAGTTTCATCCATGTTTGGGGAACTGAACTATAACGCAGCTGAATTGAATACGGATTTAATTATTATGATTTCGGCCAAATCGCTACTATTATTATCTGTGATCTTCGCTTCGACAAAACATACTCTATCTAAAAAAACAGGCACCTTATTTCTGTCTTTATTTGCCTGTTATGTGGTTTATATCTGTCTGCATGCTGGTTTGTAAATCACGACCTGCATCTCTCTAGGAAGTAATGTCCGAGCCTAAGATATCAAAGGTTTGCTAATCAGTTTTGGCGGCTTGGATTGCATCATAGGCTTTGGATTTGAAGATCTTGACTACATTGTTGTCTGGATCCCTTCTTTCGAGTCTTTGGCAAATTTCGTAGACCTCTTGATACCTTTTTTGCTTAAACCACATACCAATAAGTTCTAGGACTACATCTTCGTCCTCTGCTTTCATTGATGATTTGAATTTATTGGCTAGGATAAATGTCAAATTTCCGGTCTTAGAATTCAAAAGGTACTTAAGGAATAAGAACATAAAAATCACTTGAAATATCACAAATAGAATATTGACGTTATTTGGAAGGCTAATCGAAAGCATCGTATTGAATACTGCATGCAGCCCCATAGACAGACCAAGTCCAAGAGCTATATATTTGCGTCGGAAGTTGTCGTAATCCAATATGGAGACTCTTTCGCCTTGCCATTTTTTGAAGTCAATAAAGTCTTTTGAAAACTTGGAAACTCCATAATAATAAGAAAAGATCCCAGAAAAAATCAAATGGGCACAGACAGTGAAAATTGATCTAAATATAAAAGGGGCAATTAGAGCTTGAGTCCCCATGGATTCGAGGATACGCACAAAATAAATTATATTTTCGGCGAAGGCAAAACCCAAACCCGACAAAATACCCATTTTGAGTGAGTCATTGATAGTTTGGATAATTTCGGGATTTCTTTGATCAAGTATTTTTACAATATAGAATTTGACTATTTCCTCCGTGATACCAACAAAGGCATATAACAACACGATCCAATAATTACCTGTGACAACGTTTTTGATTTGTCCGACAAAGTCTAGATCTGGGTTGTCTCCAATAATTTTAAGATAAATGTATTGATAGCCCAAAATTGGCAGTACTGTTAAAGTTCCACCAAAAAAGACCCAGAAGTATGTTTTGAAGTTTTTGTCGCGTCTACGCAGGAAAATAGAGCTCCAAATGATAGCTGGGAGAGCTGCAAGTAATGTACATATTGCAATTTTCCAATTCATTATGCCATGAGTTTAGCTTCTTCCATGGTTTGAGTCAGAGGAATCATTTGATCCAGACCGACTACATTGAGGATATCTTTGACATTGCTTGGCGCTTTGGCGATTATGATTTTGCCAGACTTGGCTGTAATTTGATTGTAGAAATCAGAAATATAACCAATTGATTTGGAATTCATGTAGCTAAGGTTCTGCATATCAAAAATTACGCTTGTGCTAGGCTCCATAGAATTTATCATTTCATAAATATTGGGGGCAAATGCGTCTACATTTGATTCATCTAGCTGCCCTTGGAGGATCACTACCTTGATTTTTTTACTTGGGTCGTCAATAAGATCAGAGATGGAATATTTTATATCTGCCATGGGGTGAATGTTAAATGATTAGATTTTTGGGGTCGTCACTTTGTTCAACAGTTTGAAACTTCTCGTCGTTGAGGAATTTGGTCACACTGACTTTGAGACCACCATTTGGACGATCTTCTATAGAAAGGCTGTCGGTCCATTTGTCGATAATAAATGCCAGCCCCCTACCTCGAATAGAGAATTGGCTTTTATCTCTATTTTTGTTGGCCTGCATTGCCGCCAAGACTTCCGCCGCTTTTTTGGGAGTAGTGGGATGACCGTGATCTTCGACAATGATTTTGATTTCTTGATTTGGAATGGCAAAGAATGTTACCAAAATCTTATCATCTGGACCCGAACCGTGCTCAATCGCGTTGTTTGCAAGTTCATCTACAACCGACTGAAATCTATAAGCCCATTGGCTTGAGAAATCCGTCATGTTCTCGATAAGACTCAGTGTAAAATCCCTAATACCAGACATAAAATATGCATTTGTTGGTAATTCGATTTTGATTTCTACCGGTTTTTGTTCTCCTCCTTGCTGGAGAGATCCTGAGATAGTTTTCATTGAATTTAAATTAATCACTTAATTGTAACATAATTTGTCTTTTTTAGCAATTCTTTGTGCTAAATTATTTACTCTTGCAATTACTTTATAGCGTTTTTTTTGCTATAAATTAATTGTTATTAATTTTTTTACTTTGACACACCCCCCTACAAGATTTATAAAAAACATGCTTTTGCTGGTACTTTTATCAGTTAGTTTGCCGGTTTCCGCGGAATTTGCTTTTACGACAAAAAATGTCAACAAGGGTGACTCTCTGATGGCCAAGCTGACTGTCTCTGAAACGGAGGCCTTGGTTGATGTATTTCTATTAACTCCAAGTTCTCTTAAATTACCGGTTGATACATTTACCTTTGAGGCAGATAAAAATTATAATTTAGATTTGGATATCAAGGCATTGTTTATGCCCCAAGATGGAGCTTATTATTTGATTGCAGTTAACTCTGATACTAATAAGTTATTGGCTTCTGATAGTTTTTTGGTAACGGACTCTGGATTTTCTATTGCCAAGCTGCTTGGGATCGGTGGCGATGACCAATTGTTGGCTCAGGCTGGCGATAACGATGCCCCAGAAGATGATGAGATTGTTGCCGGAATCGAAAACCCTAGATTTGAATTTGTGGACTTCCCAGAAGAAGTCTCTCAATTTGATGATGTGACCTTTGAACTGCGTGCTCTGACAGTTGATGAACAATTGGATACTGATTATACAAGCACTGTGTCTTTTGAGGTTCTGGATGACCCAAATGCTACCGTACCTGGTGATTTTACTTTTGAACAAGACAATGCCGGCATCCATCAGTTTAATACTTCGGTATCTTTTTCTGCACTTGGAGAGCAAATTTTAAGAGTCTTTGATATAAATGATGAGACTTTGGAGGCCGCCGTGAAAATCAATGTGACTGCCGGAGATAACTCAAATGGACCTATATCTGTTATTAACTTGGAGTCGCCACTTGCGGGTGTCACAAATAATAATCGTGTTTTGTTTAAGGGTACTACTGATGTAGGTGTTAATGTAGAGGTGTATGAAAATGACGTCCTCCTGGAAACCACATCCTCAAATGAAAATGGTGAATTTTCTGTAACCACCTCCCCTTTGGCTGATGGTGATTATGCTTTTCGAGTAAAAACAGCCAATGCTCAATCAGAAGTCATTAATATTACGATTGACTCTTTGACTGCCTCTTTGGTGGATTCGAATATCGCACCAGAGCGACCAACTGCCGGCCAGGTGTTTGAAATTGCTCTTGTGTTTGACTCTCAAGTCAGCAGTGCTTCTGTGATTATAGATGGTATCCAAACTGACCTTACTGCTTCGGATAATTCAAAAAAACGTTTTGGAGCTTCGATTGCTGCTCCCCTTCTGCCAGATAACTATGATGTATCTGTGGTTGTGCTCGATGCTATTGGTACCTCGAACTCTTTTCGATTGGAGTCGCCTCTAACTGTGATAGAAGCTCCAAGTGATAATATTGTCACCGATGGTCTGGATGATAATCTAGATGATAAATTTGTGATTCCCGACTTCCAATCTCGAGATGTGTTTGGTAATCCTCCAACTGCACCTACAAATGTCTCGGCTGTGGTTACCGACAAAAGGGTTGATCTGAGCTGGAATGCAGCTGCCGATGATCTGGGGATTGCATTTTATTCTATAATGTATGGTACTAATCCAGATAATTTGGGGTTGATTGTCGAGACAGCATCGGATCAGACTAGTTGGTTTATTCCTAACTTGGCATCTGATACAAGGTACTTTTTTCAGGTCTTTGCAATTGATCTAGATGGAAACTCTTCTACAGTCGGCTCTGAGATGATTTTTGCTGATGTTGGCAGACCCGAATCTACAAGTTTTTATGGAAATGCAGATCCGGGTGCTGATGTTATTATTGATGGAATCGGTGGTGACGATTTGTTAGTGGGAGGGCCTGACTTAGACGGCCTCATAACCTCCGAAACCGGACCCTCGAACGTAGTTGCCTTATTGTTTTCATTTTTGGGTGGGGGTTATATTATAAATAGAAAAAGACGGAAGAAGTAATTAGTTAAAGTGCTCACCTTTAGCCTAGATTAATTTACGTGCGAAGCGCCAGTATTTGAGGCCGCTTCTACCAAGTAGATCTTCTATTTCTTCTTGGCTGAATTTGGCAAAATCGCCAATTGTTTTTATGCCATATATGGCTAGAGCCTTGACGGTGTGTCGACCAAGGCCGGGTATAAAATTGAGACTTAATTTTGCTTGCATATTGGGGGTTGTTAGTGATGTTTTTATTATAGGTGAGTATGCACTCACCTGCAAGTGTTTTTATTTCAATTTGCTTGCATGATTAATTAAATATATAATTGTTACGTTTAATTTAGACCATATGAAATCTCAGTTATTATTTTTCGTCCGAACTTTTGCTGATCTGTACTCCTTTTTGATCTTTTTTCGGATTATTTTATCTTGGATTCCTGCTAGGCCAAATAAACTAACTTATTTTGTGGCCGATGTGACCGATCCGTTCTTGAGATGTTGTCGTAAGATATTACCACCGATAGCTATGATTGATTTCTCTCCGATCTTAGCTTTGTTCCTTTTGGATTTTCTGGCTGTGATGATTAGCAATTTGATTATTAACTTCCTATAAAACATGCAACTAAAACTATTCGACACTTTTGACTCAAAAATCAAAGATTTTAAACCAGTAAACGATAAATTTGTTTCTATCTATGTCTGTGGTGCGACACCTTATGATGCGCCGCATATTGGACATCTGTTGAGCATGCTTAGATATGATCTAATCCGCAGATACTTGATGTTCAAAGGCTACAATGTCAAATTCGTGACTAACTTTACTGATATAGACGATAAAACCATCAACAAAGCCAAGGCTGAGGGTGTCGACTTTTCGACTATTGTCAAGCGTTATATACCAATGTATGTAAATACATTTGAAAACTTACGGCTGCACCCAGACACGAAGTTTGTTTGTGTCACCGATTTTATAGATCAAATTTTGGCAATGAATCGGATCCTTTTGCAAAAGGGCTTCGCTTATGAAATCCAAAATGATGGAGTGTATTTCGAAGTCGCCAAATATAAAGCATATGGTAAGCTAGCCAAAAGAGATTTGGAAACCCAGCTAGCTGGAGCTCGTGTGGATGTCAATCAGCTCAAGCGTGCCCCAGAAGATTTTGTTCTGTGGAAGTTTGCCAAAGATGATGAGCCGGCATGGGTGGATCCAGTCAAACAAATACCAGATGGTCGGCCCGGATGGCACCTTGAATGTTCGGCAATGATATATGATCAATTCGAAGGGGCTACTATAGATATTCATGGGGGTGGATCTGATTTGATCTTTCCACATCACGAATGTGAAATAGCTCAAAGTGAATGTGCATTCGATAACAAATTAGCAAATCACTGGCTGCACAATGGATTATTGAATGTAAAAGACGAGAAAATGTCAAAATCTCTCGGGAACTTCTTTGCCCTTGATACTTACCTCGACAAGTATACTTATAGTGAAATGCGTTATTATTTTATTTCTACTCACTATCGAGCACCATTGGCTTTGAGTGATGAATCTTTGGAGTCTGCAAAGTCATCGCTTGCAACTTTGCAAAATACAATCGATAGAGTCAACTCGCAGCTAGCTCAAGAAAATTTCCGGGATGGTGCTGTTGATTCCCAAGTTTTTGCCAAGGCCCTTGATGGATTTGAATCAGCTATGGATAACGATATAGACATTTCTCGGGGTCTATCATTTGTTTTTGATGTAGCATCTCAAGTCAACTCCAAACTCGACGAAAGCCACTTGAGTCAAGAGTCCCTGATGGAGATTTTAGAATTCTTCCAGAAAATTGACTCTGTGTTGGCAGTCTTTACATTGAACCCACTTGTGCTTGATAGTGAGTTGAAAGAAATGCTTGAAAGACGCCTCAAAGCTCGTGCTGCTCGGGATTTCAAACAGGCTGATAGCCTTAGGAAGAAGATCGAGGCCCGTGGAGTCAAAATTCAAGACACAAAGGATGGCTACGATATCAAGTTTGCATAAATACTAGGTGCCAATAAACTCTAGTAATAGTCGATTATTTTTGTGACATTACCAGCACCCATGACGACGACGACATCGAAGTCCTGGGTGTATTTTTGAA
>CAYYFV010000054.1:0-6691 GCA_964471455.1 uncultured Candidatus Peribacteria bacterium
AATTTTGGCACCAAAGCTCAACACCTCAGGCACACTCGAGCTCAAACGCTTAAACACTAAGTATTTCTCAACAAACAAACTCATGGGGGTTACAATATTTTACTCAAACTATACCACAAACCATCAAAACTCTCAATACATAAGTTTTGACTAAAAGTAAAAAATAAGTAAAATCAAAAGTTTTAACATCTAACCCCCAAAACATGTTAAAAGCAGAATCAACAATCGGTATCATCCTAGTTCTCATCTTTGGAATGAGTCTCGGCTTTGCTACCAATCAAATAATGTTGTCACAAACACAAGACGACCTCATACTCACTCAAAACAACATCCAAAAACTCACCCAACAAAACATAGAACAACTCAGGAGTAATCTCCAACTCGAAAAAAAAATTATAGAACTCAATAAATAAAATGATACAATAAAAACACTAATCCCCTACAAATGAAATTAACTGCAATCAAAATCTTTCTTTCCAACTGGAAAAACCTCCTCTTAACAATCTCAGTGCTCTCAGCCTGCGGAGCAATTATAGTAACTCAGACAATTCAAATCATCGAACCTCCAACCGAAACACAAACAGAAACCACCGAACAAGAAGCACCCATTACAGCCGAGCAAGAAACAGAACAAACAACACAAAAAACAGAAGGAGCAACACAACAATCCACTCCACAACCAACTCTCACTCCTCCACCAGCTCAAACACCACAGTCCCCGACTCCGGCAACCCCAACCCCCGAAATCAATCAAACAGAATTACTCCAACAAATAACCCAAGAAGCACTCCAACAACCAGATCCAATACCCACTCCAGAACCAATAGTTACCCCTCTAGAAACCCCAGAACAAACGCCAACCCCACCAGCTGCTCCAGCACAAACCAATCCACAACAAACAACCACCCAAGAAGCAAGCACCCAATCCTCCGGATCCGGCTCTAGCTCTAGCTCTGGTTCGGGCTCTGGTTCGGGCTCGGACTCAGGCTCGGGCTCGGGCTCAAACAACGACAACAACCAACCCGCCGCCAATCAACAACCCCAACAAAACCCACAAGATCCTACCAGTAACTAAAACAATCAGACTCCCACTCCGGTGGGAGTTTTTTATATTAAACTCTCCAAAACATTCACAACACAATCCAAACTGCCCTATCTATTTTTCAAATACCTATACAAAACCAAAGCCGCATCTGCTCTACGCAAAACATAATTAAAGTCAAAACTACTCCCCTCCCACAAATCAAATTCAGTCACCAGACCTACATAGGGAGCATACCACTCCAAAGCAAATTGATCATTCAAAGCAGAGTCTAAATTCGTTGGCAAATCAAAAATCACAGTCATCATCTTCAAAAACTGAGCCAAAGTCACCCTCTCAAAAGGTCGGAAACTTCCATCCTCAAAACCACTCACAGCACCCAATTCACTGGCCATCAAGACATATTTATAAAACCAATCTTCGGATTTAACATCAGAAAAATCAACCTCCAAAGGCAACTGACCCACCTCACCAAACCGCAACGTCAAAAGAATCTTCAAAGCCTCCGCCCGATTGATCTGCCTCTCAGGCAAAAAGAATCCATTAGCATAACCACTTACCACTCCACGACGATATAGCTCTGTGGCAGCCCGCTCAAGCTCAGAGCCATCAATCAAGTCCACAAACACCCTCTGCAAAAGTTCATTCTCCGAAACACTCTCTACAAAGTTAACCTCTCCCACAACTGGCTTTTGAAAAGACACCTCTCGCAACCGATCTCTCTCAATCTGCGCTTGCAAATCTGCATGATTCTGCATCAACTCAGCCAAAACCACCACAACATCTTCTAACTGATCATCACGCACATTGCTCACATCCAAAGTCGCATCATTTACCAGTACAACTTCTTCGGTCTTCGGAAGCAACCTATTAATCTCTTCAATCACAGCCGCAGTCAACTGCTGCTCATCGATACCTTCGGGCTGATTCTCTTGAATAAACTCCAGCAGCTGGTTCAAATCCAACTCACTATCATTTTCAGAAACCAAATTCACCAGCTCAATAATCTGCGCATGAAACTCTGCATCCCTAGTTGCCAAAGATTCTTGCAAAGCATCTGTCTTTGTCTGAATTCTACCCAAAGAATCGACAAAAAAATTATTAACATCCAATTGTGCTCGGGCCTGCCCATCCAAAATCTCATGCATCTTTGTCATAATATCAGACAGCAAATCCTGCTGCTGGCTCTCAACCTCATCAACTTCGGGCTCAACGCCCTCAACTTCTTCGACAACAGACTCCACATAGTTCAATCGAACCAAACTTCCATTCAAAGGAAACTCTGCATATTCCAATAAAGACTCCGCCAATTCCAAATAATCATCCGAAATCATCTTCAGACCAAAACTAAAATCACGACCAACTGCATCAGACAAGGTCCCAACCACCATCAAATGCATGGTATTATTATTCAAACACTGAAAATTTTCGGTGAAAGTTAGCAAACCATTAGCCAAAATTGCCGAACTCAACACATCGTCATTCGACAAATTCAACAACTTAAACTCATCAAAAAAATCGACTACATAATCTCCAAAGGCCTTAAAAACAATCTCATCCACCTCGACATCAACATTAAAACAATCAAATTCAAACTGAAAAAAATTCACCTCAGCATTCAAAGTCGAAACCTCATTCAAAATAAAGTTATCTTTCGGAGTCAACTGCACAAACTGGGGCACTGCCGCAAACACATTGCCAAAAGGCAAAAGTATAAAATGCAACAAAGTATACAAGCTGACAAATTTAATCAAAAAACAATCTTTCATATTGCAAGTTAATTACTGACAATTATAAAGATCACAACAAAATTGCAAAGGTCAAATCCTACTCAATAAACTACATGCTAATTTTGACAAGTTGAAATTTATCTCCTATCTCCGCCCTAAAATCCTTAGTTTGCTTACGAGAAAGCTTATTACAGCTCACCAAATGCACAAGTTTTTGCCCAGCCTTAATAGCATTCGAATCAATCAGTCCCAACACATATGCGTCGATATCGGCATATAGCATCGTAGACTCCATAGTCGCCAAATCAATCATCTCCAAAATCCGAGCCCCCTTCGATACATACTGCCCCGGCTCCACAAAATAACGCACCAAGCCATCATGCTCAGCCTTGATAGCCAAACGCTCCTTAAAAACCTTATATTCAAAACTACCATTTTTACCCGGATACATCTTCATAGAACGCAAAGTCGAAAAAATCCCATCAAAACAAAAACGCAAATTATCATCCAGCAATCGAAAATTACCCCCGGACTCAATAGTCAAAACAGGTGTCTTATATTTCTTTTGCATATAACCAGAAAGCATATAATCCTTACTAGAACGATTATAAACAAATTCCGAACTATATGCCTCAACCAAATCCAAAGCCTTCTCAAAACTCAAATCAGCCCTCACATGAGGCATCAGCAAATACCGCTTACCAGAATCATGAAAATCCAACACAGCATCTGCCTTCGACAATATTTTCTTTTCCAAAACCGCCAACAAATTAGTCTCCAAGGAACCTTGCTCTATATCCATATAAGCTCTGTTCAAATCGACACCATTCATATATCTTTCCAAATCCCTAATCCCAGGCAAATTGAGCGCTGGCAACACTATCAAAGTCCCCCGGAGGTGCTTATGCAACTCAACCTTCTTGGCATGCTCCAAAAATGTCCACAAACTCACAACCCCTGTCACCTCAGAGCCATGCACTCCAGACATCAAACATAAAGTCTTTCCAGGCTTTTTCCCTTTGATTTCCACATAAGGAACTTGAACAGACTCACCATCATGTTTGGCTTTCAAATACTTGAGTTTCAAATTTAAAAGTTAGAATCCTATTATTATAACAGAATTCTAACGCTTGATCAACAAACAGCAGCCTATCTATAAATACATCTTCTCATACTCTGCATGAGCCATCGGAGATCCCTTCACAATGCGCGCAATTGTATTGTACACACTAGGACATTTAGCTTGATCCAATTGTGATTGGACGTCTAATAAGAGTTTTATCAAGTCTTTTGCATGCTCCAGTTCGATCCGATCGATATTTCCAAAG
Source organism: uncultured Candidatus Peribacteria bacterium (assembly GCA_964471455.1). GTDB lineage: Bacteria > Patescibacteriota > Gracilibacteria > UBA1369 > CAYYFV01. The sequence goes on from CAYYFV010000054.1 coordinate 4,101, forward strand.
ACACGCAACAAGCGCCCAGTCGAATATTCATTGATCTTCGATAACTGCAAAAGCTTTTCCGACAAATACTCTCGCCCCTCAGCAGTCAACAAAGAATTTTTTTGATTATAGGCAAACCCCACAATCAAACCTCGTTGATCATTGGCCTGATCGATTCGAAATTTATCAGAGGCCTCAATCCTCTTAATAATTTGCAAGTGATCTGGAGAGTTATTAGCAGCCACAGCATACAAAAAAGTCTCCCAAGCAACCAAATTCGAACTAGCATAAGCATATTCCCTGTCCAAAACTTCCATTTTATCAGCAGCAGAAGAATTCAAATACAAACTAAAAGCTCGCACCCTCGAAGTAGCCGACTGAGGATTCTCATATTGAGAGCGAATCATGTCCCAGACAAATTCTTCATCCAATTCTGCCAAAATACCCAAACACACATTCGAAACCGCACGCGCCTTGATTCGACGCCCCTCAGTCTCAACCAGAGGCCCTGCGAATTCCATATTCAAGAACTCTGCATACATATCAATCAACTTCTGCTTACCAGCAATCGCAATCGCTTTTCTTATACGCTTGTTAACTTTGTACAACTTATCAAACTTGAATTTGTAATCCAAATCTTCGACACTTTCAAAATTAGCCAAATCAACAGTCCCCAACTTGAGGCGCAAATCTCTATCAGATAACAAATCCAAATATAAATTCACATATTCTGGATCCACCACAGCCGACTCGTCTTTGAGCAATTTCAATTTTAAATTCTCAGACAGTTGGTAAAAAGCCATATATCGACTGCACACATCAGCATCCATCCGCGCCAAAAACTCTAATTGCTCCACAGTATATGTCGTATGCACCTTGGCGAACACCGAGTAATTACGATTCAAACTCATTACAAACGGCTCAGCATGTATATCTTCGAATTCCAATTCAAACTTCTCACTATCAATCCAAAAAGTCCGCTCAACCATATCAAGCCCATTCTCATCAAGCAGGGCTACCGTAAATGGAAACTGCCACGGCAAATCCGAAAATCCACTTTGAGTGCCAGATACCACATATTTCTTGGCATCGGCATCATAGACGCCACTCACAGAAATCTTCGGGTAAGAAGCTTGTTTGAGCCAAGCCTGCGCCATATCTGACAAATCTTCTCCTAGGACCTCACTCATACATTCGACCCACTGCGCACGCGAGGCATTCGAATGCTTATAACGAGTATGATACAACTCCAAAGCCTCTACGAAACGCTCTTTACCTAGTCGAGTCTCGACCATTCTCACAAATTCTGGCGCCTTCACATAAGTCACACCAGTAATTAATTCATTTGGATCATTGAATCCATCCGGCTCAATAGGCATCGCCGTCACACTATCATCACCAGCAAAGGTCCCAGTTGTCGGAGCTAGGAATCCAAGTACAGTCGAAAGCCTTTCATATTCTTCTCCAAATAAATATTCAGAATAAATCTGTTCAATAAAAACCGTCACAGCCTCATTCAACCAAATCTCAAATGGCGAACGCCCAGTCACCTCAGAACCATTCAAGTTATGATAAAACTCATGCACCTTCACCGCAACCATATATTCAAATCCTCCGTCTGTCATATCCTTAAACGGCATGATTCTATTCATAGTAATAGTCGTATTACCGACATTTTCCATACCTCCATAGTCACTATTTTGCATACCAATTTCACGGTACACAGATCCCGTATACTTATATCCAAAATGCTTACCAGCACTCAAATCAGAAATTTGCCTAGCCAACTCCGAATAGTCCTCGCCAACCAACTTGAGAACTTCTCTCGCATCTACAAGCTCTTTAATTTTCTGAGCCACCTCCAAATTTTTATAACGATCTCTTCCAGTGAACAAATACACCCACATGATACAATCATGCAAAACCTGCAAAGAATATTTAGCCGCCTGCACATCAGAACCTGGTGGAATCAACAATTCAAGCATAAATTTATCTCCATTTGGATACTCAAATTCCCGAGTAAAAGTCTCATACGTACCCACACCCAAGAAAAACAAATAAGTAGCCATCGGAGTCACCAAGTTATCATAGACAATTTTCGAGCGGCCACCACCCAAATCAGTCACATCCAAAGACACATCACCATTCGAAAGCAAATTGGTATAGCGCGAATCGGCCGTAATTGTTGTCTTATAAGTACATTTGGCTGTCATATCATCTATACAAGGCACAATCCTCTGAAATCCCCACTGCTGACACTGAGTAATCTGAGTACACGGACAACCTTTGGGAGTTTCGTCGTAATATAAGCCCTCCAAAATATTCGAAGTCGGACGACAAATTGTTTTGGTAGACACAGTATGCTTCTGCCCAACCTCCAACCCTGGAGTGAAACGCAAACGCAGCAAATCCTTATCTTTCAGGTATTCATATTCATGGCTCACATCCAAAATCTCCAATTCTTTGGCATTCAAATCCAAACTCTCAATCGCCGCCAACACCTCAAAATGGATAGTCGACTGCACCACAGTGTGATCCTCATACACATCAAAATCCAAATCCATATGCATCACCCTCACAGGCAAATCACCAAAATCAGTAGGATAAAACTT
>CAYYFV010000055.1:0-6674 GCA_964471455.1 uncultured Candidatus Peribacteria bacterium
CTCTCAAAACAAACGCCAGAACAAGATTTGGAATACTACGGGGTGTGTATGTTTGCCAGCAAAGAGGAGTTGGATTTGCTCACCAAAAAGTTCTCCCTTTATTAAAGAGAGTGGTATCCGGCAAGAGTTTATTAAATGTCACCTTGTATTTACATTTTATTATTCAAACATAAAATCTTAGTTTTGTAATCTATAAGTCTCAACTAACACTTGTATTTTTAAATAAAAGTGTCATAGTTAAAATGTAATTTCGTTTTATGTTACACGCAGCAAACTTTTTCTTTTTTGGATTTTACTTTAACTCACAATTGATGAGGTAGTTTGCGTATACCAATAAAAAGCGACACTTTACACCTCATCAAAATGGGGTTTTTTTATATTTAATTTTAGTATTATGAAGAATAATCTAGAACAGGCTATCCAGCCAGCACCAAACACAGAGGCAGCAAACACAGAGGCAGCAAACCCAGAGGCAGCAAACCCACCAAATGGAGTTCCAGAGGATCTATATCGGAATCCACACTTCTTACAGGAATTATCTGATGAAGTGATTCAAGCTGGGCTAGAAGCCATTCGAAATAGAGTTGAAAGTAGCAATGTTTTAACTCGCCCTGATGCAGATCAGCCAGACGAAAAAACAGAGCCGAAGAGATCTTCTGCCACACACGGAGCTGATATGTTTTAAGGCACTTATCATATATGGGAATCCCAGCTCCAGGGTAAAAATAATTGTCTTACACAAGATGCTTAACTAGATTGCATAGCCCTGGGAGCCCCCTCCCATTAATTTTAATTGGAGACTCATAAAATATCTTATTTGCCGCCCTATAGGCTTAGAGCTCAAGCGGTTGACGTTTTGCACCCTTGTGCTATAATCAACGCAGTATAGTAAGTAAGGATAATAGTTATGCGCATTTTAGCATTACGACCGGCAGTCGCAGATGACATAGATTTTATCGTACATCTAGTTGAAAAAACCTACAAAGAACAACTCATCAAGACTTATGGCGAATTTGATTTACAAAAACAAAGGACCTGGTGGCAAGAAAACCTCGATCCAAATTTTCATCAAATAATTGAGTGCGACTCCCAAAGAGCAGGCCTTTATGCTGTGTCTCGGATCGCAACAGAAATCAATTTAGAGCTCATGTTTCTCATGCCCGAATTTCAAGGTAAATCGATATCAGGTGAGTTGTTAGGGGATTTAATTCAAGAGGCCAACCAAGATGGGAAACAACTTGTTACAAGGTGTTTAAAATATCATGATTCTGCCAAACAATATTGGCTTCACAAGGGGTTTACTATAGATAAAGTTGATGAGAAAAGGATTTATTTTAAGTACAGCAAAAACTAGTTATACCTTTCAAAAAACACCCCCTCCACCCACAATTCAAAGCAGAAAACACTTTGGCGCACCTGTAGCCTCACTAGCTTTACAAAACAACCGTAACTATATATAATTAAAAGACAAAATATTATTACATGGAAAAATACACCGACCCAGATTATAACAATTCAAAGCCCAGCTCTATAGAGGACTTCAACAATCCTAATTTTTTGCCAACTCATGCGCAAATTCAAGAATTCTTTCGAACTGAACAGCAATGGAGAGGTTTTTTTAGCAATAAGCCTATATATGAATTCCTAAATGAGGAGTATCTAGATGCCTTGGCAGAGTATATAGAATCCAAAATTTCAGAATATCGAACAAGTCAGAATACCCCAAGTCGAATATTGGAAGTAGGTGCAGGTAATGGACGTTTATCACATTTTTTACGGATCAAGTTAGAACAAAGGGTACCCAGCCAAACTCAAATCTTTGTCACAGATTCTGGAGAGTGGAACCTGTCTGCGGATTTTCCAGTCGAGCAAATTGACCACAAGCAAGCATTAGAAAAATACAATCCCGATATAGTAATTTTTTCTTGGATGCCTAATAACATTGACTGCAGCAAAGACTTTAGGGCGTACCCGGGTGTCAAAGAATACATTTTAATAGGCGAGTCAGACTATGGCTCCTGCGGGGATCAATGGGAAACCTGGGGCAATACCTGGGACTATGAAGACCATGATGTCACACCATATCAAGAGGACGGTTTTGAGAGATTCAATCTACCGATGCTTAAAAGATGGCAGATTTGCAGAAATGATCGCCATAGATGGTATCGTCACTCAGATACAGTATCTTTTCGCAGGCAGCCCAAGCTCACACCTTAGTATAAGCTTCTAATGAAAATTCCCAAGGCTATCCGTAAAACATTACTCAAACACGACCAAATAACTGTTGAGGGTCCTCCAGAATACGCAGGTTACGACGCCCCACTCACAGCCCCATGGCTACGCAAAAACGAAATCATCATAGAACTCCATAATAAATAAAACCAGCAAAAGAAATCAAAGTTTCTGGTTTTATTTCAATAAATTTAGGATTTTTTTAACTTCTCATTGTATTTATCTTCAATAGAAGTTTTGATTTCTGAAACAAAAGTCTCTTTTTCAATATCTAACACATGAATATAAGCTACGTCGTCGTATATTTTATGCTCTGGTCTACAACCTTGGGGTAAGTTACCGCGAATAGTTGATATTACTGTCTCAATATTTTTCTGACTGGTCCAATGAGGGTACCGAAAGTAAACCACCGCCTTTTTGAGCGGAGGCCAATATATTGCATGAACGTCATCATTACCAGTCTTATAGTTTGTGAGTAGATAATCGATACCTTCTATTTCCCACGTGTCTATATGTGTTCGTATATGCACTGCTTCCATTCTTTTCATGTTTTTGATTAAATTATATATTTGCATATAACAATACAAAATTCAAAAATGTAAAGGTAAATTTACAATTCTATAAATTCAAAAGATTTTACATCAATTAAATCTATAAATATTCCTAGCAAACCAAATAGAGATTTCATGTAGAACACACGCAAAAGACTGAGAACAATTTGGTGTATATATGTATAGGTACAATGAAGTCTAGAAGAATTAACTAAAAGCTTCTCATTGTTTTAGTTGAAGTAAATACACAAGAAATGCTATAAATACTTAACTCTTAAGCAAAAATTATGAAATCACGTCAAAAACTAATTGGTTTATTGTTAATCTCCTTTTTCATATTTGGTTGTAGTACTCCATCCCAAAATACAATTGAGCCTCAAATCACTATAGAAGAACCATCACAAGAAACAGAAATCACACCAAAAACCGTTGAAAAAGACAAATCATCAATCAATCTGCCAGACAATTACACTGTCCATTGTAATCCATTCACAGGGTATCAATTTATACATCCACGTAATTATCAGAATTACCAATGGCAAATTTTTAATCAAGAAGGTTATCAAACCTACTTAACTCATCACGATATAGACATGACAAACAAGCCTTCGATTTCTGTCTTACATTCATCAGATGATACTTTAATAGAAGCAGTCGATAGTCTTGCAGATAATGTCAAAGAGATTACTTTGGACAACAGCCCAGGCTTTCTGGTCTCTTTACCAAGTATAGAAAGAAGAATTATTCAAAATAAAAAAGGAGTCTTTCAGATTGATTTAAGTCATTTCACAGAGTCAGAAAATGATATTAAAGAAAATTTTATAAATTCATTTTCCTTTGCAAGCAATCAGGAGCAATGTTTGTCGAGGCCTTATAAACCAACCATAATAAACAACTACTTGTATCAAGATACTCAGTTAATTGCCGAGCAAAAAGATTCGAATATAACATTTACCGATTCAGATTCTCAATTCAAAATCCAGAATTCTAAGTTAAATCTGTTCCAAAAAGATCACATGCTTGATAGCAAATACTATTATAAAGGCTTAAGCATCAACTTACCTAATAAACGATATCAAAATCAAAAAATCATATATCAGTGCACAAGTCCATTATTAGCCAACCAGCCGTACTTCGACTGTCAAACCAATAATTCTGATTTTTTAACGCAATATGAGTTTGGCAAAGATTATTATCAGTTCTCAACTGGGGGAGGCTTCCCACTAACTTGGAAAAAAATCTATATCAAACGTATCAATGGTATAGAGATAGTATTCGAGGGACAGCTCGCAGCCGACAATTACTGGCCAACGGACGATAATACCCAAGAATTAATAGATAGAATAGAGTCCAAAGAGTATTTAGAGTATATAAAATCCCTGCCTATCAACAAATACAACGAGCAGGTTTGGGAGCAAATAGTAGAATCTTTCGATATTTACAAAACGCACACCTCAACCAACAAAAACACAAAAAGTGTTTATGCTAGAGATTCTTTTAGTTTTGAGCACAATCCAAACCTACATATAACCCCACATCCCGACGACCCATCAGCAATAATCATTAGCACTATCGATTCAAGCGACATAGAACCGAAAGATGGCTTGTCTGGTTCAGATTTTATGATCGATTTTAGTTGGAGCCACTCACTAGATGCAGGAGAATGGATACAGCAGACTCAATGGCCATATTCACCTATTGGAGAAGTGTTAGAAGAGGGCTACATGCCAATAAACGGCATAAGATCTTACCAAAGAATTCATGAGGGGCTCGGTTTTTTAGCAACTTACAAAGAAAAACAAACCCATCATACAGTTTTTTACCCACTGAATGATGGAGAAAGCTTATTCCAAATCACACTCCAAACACGCTCAGAGAACTATTCAAATGCTTTAGAAAACTTTTTAGAAATTATTGAGTTTCTAAAACTTAAAAGCCAAAACAGCGCAGTTGATCCAAATACATTCAATTTAAATAACAAAACACAGGGCCCTGCAGAACTTAATTTCTATCGTCACGAGACCTCTCCAGGCTCAAGCATATCATTTTATTACAAGGGAGGTATTATCAGACAGGATTCAAACAAAATTTATCAAGTATTTATAGACCCCACAACCAATAAACGAGAAGTTAATACTCAAGATGAAATAGAGCTTATACAAAAAGACCCTTCACAAAGCTTCCTTCATTCTATTGAGGAGTTAATATCCAAACATGCCACAAATGCAAACGATTGTGAAATCAAGATAGAGTCAACTGATAATGGCCTCAAAGCCTATGTTGAATATATAAAAGAGTTTCAATTTGATAAGTCACAATGTGACTCCGAGCCAGACGAAGTCGCATGCTCTATGATTCAATTGGAAGATTACTACCAAGAAGCCAAGACTATTTGTAGCCACTATCAGAAGTCTGGTTTCGACAACTATTTTCTGTATCAACCGAATAATAGCAAAAGGCAAATGATTTTTGTGAATCATATTTTCGGTTTAGACGCCAAGCCATGGATCGAGGACACAATTAGACTCTAAAATTTGATTTAACCTGGAATATTCAAGTCAGACCCATCTATAATAAATCAAACTTATCAAATAAGATCCTAAGAAGATGAAATTCAACCTCCAAGGCCTCCAAGGCCTCCAAGGCCTCCAAGGCCAAGAGCAAAAAGCCTACGAAAATATTAAAGATCTAGCCAATACACCCAAAGTCCTTCTGTATTTCTATCCCAAAGACAACACTCCGGGCTGTAGCAATCAAGCTACAGAACTCAATACAAATCTCGCAGAGTTCGCCCAAAGGGGGATAACAGTAGTCGGATGTTCACCAGATTCAATTGAGTCGCATCAAAAGTTTATAGATAAATACGAACTTAATTTTATGCTTCTATCCGACCCAGACAAGCATTTAATTCAAGCCATGGGAGCCTGGGGAGAGAAAAAGAACTACGGCAAAACTTATATCGGACTCATCAGATCAAGTTTCCTAATTGATACTCAGTCAGGAGAAGTCCTTCAAGAATGGCGCAATGTGCGTGCCAAGGGGCATGCCAAAAAGCTCCTCAAGGAAATATAAGTCTCCAGAACCCTAGCATCTGATAGCATTCTTATCAACTAAGGCGCTTAGCTTCTAACAACTTGACACATAAAATAAAAACGTTATAATTACAAAAAACTCCTATCATTATGTCAAACGAATCGGAACGCTCATTCGCACAAGCACCAATAGAGGCTTCAAATGCCACAGAAACATTAGTACCAATCGCATGTCCTTTTGGTCGTATTCCCATAGTTCCACAAACCCAGGTAATAGATGCGATGAAAGTTAGAGAGATCAGTTTCGATATTTTTCAGGAGTTAGCTAGAACCTCCCTGGCGTCCTCTGAGTTTTATCAGAGGCAGGTACCAAATTGCTGGACGATAGCACTACTAAAGGCGGTTTGTGAATCAGAAGTAGCTTTGGCTCTCTTAAATTTCATGTGCCAAGAAGGTAGCCAGACAGTTAGATTCCCATCTCAAGATCCAAACTTCAAAGTCTCAATTAGAGAACACACACCAGATCTTGTTATTACAGAGTCAATTGTAGTTAAAATGATTACCCAAGCTATATCAGAGTTATACAGAAAAACACTTAGGGACTACTATCAAAGCAAAGGTGAGCCATTTGACCCTCAATATGAGGAGGGTAGCATCGAAGAATCTCTCCAGTTTGGATATTACACACGCGAGGTCTTAAGAAGAATGTTCAAAAATATCTCACATAAGATTACAGTTGTACACAGCACAGACAGCCGTAAAGAGATACGAGATACATTAGAGCTAATTCAGCTCAACTCATTTATACATGTATCCTGCATCTCTTTTAAAAAATCTTTCAAGACACGGTCCAAGCAGC
>CAYYFV010000056.1:0-6570 GCA_964471455.1 uncultured Candidatus Peribacteria bacterium
AGTAGTGTTTTGTATTGTTGCATTGCTCTTGGCGTTAGAAGGTAAAACTATTACAATATTAGCGTAACAAAGCCTTAATGCGAAAACAACTTCAACTCAAACTATTTGCCTATACAAACATTGCTGCTCTAGCGTTGCTTGGTTTTTTTATTTATCAGAACTATCATAGCGGGGGCTTAATATTTCAAGTAGCTAAGAGTGATATTGAATCTGTGAAATTTTATTTCTCGACTCTGAACTTTTGGATGAAGCATCTGATTTTACTTGGACTTGTTCTGATTGAGGTTGTGATAGGCGTGATTCCGGCGATTGTGATGTATCCAATCATTGCTATGATTGCAGGATGGCAAAGCTCGCTAGTAATTATTTTTATCGGTAATATTACAGGGAACCTCTTGAATTTTTATCAAGGAAAGCTGATTTCAAAAGCTCTACTCGAAAGTAAAAGACACAAAGGCTTTTTGAATAGATTGTCTGATGGGGGTTTTAAGTTAATATTCTTACTCCGTTTAAATCCCCTATCATCTGTAGATTCGATTAGCTACTTTGCAGGGGCACTGGGTATGAATGTCTATAAATTTATGCTGGCAACATTGGCGGGTACGACTCCGCTGATAATTGTGGCTACATTTTTTGGGACTTCGGTGCTCGAAAAATATAATATCGGGCTGGAATTACTGGTGATATTTACGTTTATATATATTGCAGATCAACTGCGCAAAGTGAAGATTGTTCAGAAGATTAAGAAAGTCCGTAGTAGGCGTTTAGCTCGCAAGAAGCAATAATATGCCCCTCCATGGCTATTTCAAGCTCGACTCGGGATGCCATTTTGTCTAGATGTGTTTTTTTGTCGAGAGCATATAAGAAAAACCGGTACTGATGTGTGGAACTAGGTGGGCATGGTCCTCCATAACCAAACTCCTTGAAATCATTGACACCTTCGGTGGCACCCACTGGAATATTCTTCGAGCTGAGTTGCGTTGTGTCTACTGGTATATTCCAGATTATCCAATGCAGCCAGCTGCCCTTGGGGGCATCTGGATCGTCCATAACTAATGCCAAAGAATGACTACCTGTCGGTACGCCCGATATTTGTAGGATCGGTGAGATATTCTGTCCATGACAGGTGAATTTTTTGGGAATGCGTTGGTTTTTTTGAAAATCTGGAGAAGTTAAGCTAAACATAACTATTCTGTTATTTCTGGTTGTGGAGTAGAAATTCCTATAAAGTCTTTGGTTTCGACCTCTTTGGTTGTTTCGATTTGTTTGAAATTGCTTTTATGACCACGAAGTTTATTGAACTTAATACTTTGTGGGAGCAAGTTTCTGTTCCAAGAACCAGCTAGTGAATTAAATGCATTGGCTGCTGAATTAATACCTTTGCCTACCTTTTCGACGTGACCCATAAAGGTACCCACCCTCTTGATGAGCTCCTGGCCTTCCTTTTGGATAGATTCTAAATGAGTTGAGACTTTGGAGTCTTTCCAAGATTTTTCGACTATCAACAGAATCGCCAGTAGTGTTGATGGAGATGCGAGAATAACCTTCTTGGACAAGGCTTCATCTAATATGTTTACATCTAACTCCATAGCAGCTCGAATTAAAGACTCTCCTGGTAGGAACATAACGACAAATGGAGCGGAATTTTCAATCTTATCAAAATAACTTTTGGATCCAAGGTCAGCTATATGCTTACGTACATCTTGTAGAAATGTCTTGAGATGTTTGATTTTCTCATCTGGATCTTTGGCAGCGGTTGCTTTGAGATAATTAGCAAGAGGAGTTTTGGCATCTATGGCTATATTGCGAACATCCGGCATCTTGACTATGACATCCGGCCTAAACATTGTCGAATCTACGGTAACTGTAGTTTGTGTGAAAAAGTCCACATGTTCCGTGAGACCTGCCATTTCAATGACTCTTTTTAGTTGTAGTTCACCCCAGTTACCACGGGCCTTGGAGTCTTTGAGTGCGGTTTCGAGGGTGCGGGTAGTTTCGCGGAGATTTTTTTCGGCTTGAATGATGTAATCTAATTGCTCTTTGAGAGCTCCATATTTTTTATCTCTGTCTTGCTCAAAAGATGTAACAAGTTTTTCGTAACGCTGTAGGTTTTGTTGTAAGTTATTGGCAAAGCCCTGAATGGCTTGCTGGCGGGTGTGTAAGTCTTTATCGGCTGAAAGATGAATTTTTTCGAAATTAGATTTTGCTAAATCTAAGAATTGTTGATTGTTTTTTGCCAAAGAATCTTGGGCAACTGCAGCAAAAGACTCACGAATTTGATCTGCTGATAATTTTTGGGCTTCGAGTTGGGCCTTGGTGACTTTTGCATGTGCAATCCACCCTAAAAATACACCAGCAACGAGTGAGAACAAGACTACTAATGAATCCATATTTTGAAGTTTAATTTATGAATATATGTTAGTTGGGAAATGAATTTTATGCAAAATTTACGTTTTGACCCGAATGATATTTGTGTTTAGTATTCTTGAATCTTGGTCCCCCTCTATCAAACATGAGCTAACAGAATGAATTGGGACTTTTGTTGGACAACCAATGAGCTTACCTGCATAGACTATAAATTCTAAATGCTGTTGGCTTATGTTAGTCAAGATAACATCTAGATCTCCATGCTCTGGATGGTAAAAACTAAACTTTCTACCTATGATATTTTGTGAGAGCCAAATAATTTTTTTACTATTATCTTGAGCCTCTGGCTGGGTATCCTGCCGCCTGTCTGCCTCTGGAGCCCTGGCAGATCTAGCTGTGTGAGCTGGTGAGATGTGTGGCGATGTGTGCATAACAGGATCTGGAGGTAGCACAACTAAATCTTCGGAACTGCGTAGCCTTGAGAACCTGTCTACTACAGCTGATATATCTAGCGCTGTGGGAGTCCCCTGAGTCAATGTATCTATATTTAGCAACCAGATATCAAGAATATCTAGATCTTTTCTGAACATTCCTCTTTTGATAAGCCCCACTTTGTGATCCCTTAAGTGTTCAATGCAGGCCCATTCATTCTTGAGACTGCTAGTACTTGGATCAAAGAGCTTAACAGGTGTAAATTCTTTGAAGATAGCAATGCTCCAGCGTAACATTAGATCTGGATTGTTCTTTCTGAGATTTAAAATAAAGAGCCTATCAGAAAAAACTTCTATGGGGATCTTGGTGAAAAAATTCTCAGGCTGATTGAGAATAAACTGGCTACACGGCAAATCTAAAAGTATTTTTTTAAACTCTTGAACTAAACTTCCCCTATCGCAACCCGTCTCATCCCGTAGGAATTGCGAAACTATCTCCATTGCAGCTTGCCTTTCGAAAGCTGTGATAGCAATTGATGGAAGAGATTGGATCATAGTGTATTTATTGAGCCAGAACTCTAACAGCTGCTCCTCTGTAAAGTGCAGCGATGATTCTGGCTGACCTACCTGCCTGTGGGCCCGCTTATGAAAAACAGACCTCAGGGCGCCTAGGATACCTGTGGGTTCTTTTGGTGTTTGTTCAGCCTGGACGGCTGTAGGGGTTTCTATGTACTTCATAACTTCTGTATATTTATCTATTTCAAGCAAGTGTTATTTTAGAAAACTTTTGTCTTTATATCAATAAAACATAATAATATATACGAATTTTAACTATCTGACTATGTCGATACAGCTTCCGCCGATAGGAAATCTTGAGTATAAGAGACGGTTTCCTAGTTCGGTTTTGATTGAGGCTAATCTCAACTCTATTAAAGATGATTTTATTTTTCCAAGACCAGAAGTGCAGGGTGTCACAATTGATTGTGAAACTACGCTCGATATGGATGATGCAGTATGGTGTGTGAGAGATGGTGTTAATTTTCGAGTCAGCGTATCTATTTCCGATGTGGCGAGTATTGTCGAGAAAGATTCTGAAACTGACAAAGAAGCTCTACATAGAATTCTGAGTTTATATATTTGTGACAAGGTCAACCCAATGCTCCCTAACATCTTGTCAGAAGAGACCTTAAGCCTGGTGGCAGGTCAATATCGGCCGGCAATTACCTTCACAACCACCCTGAATCGGAATGCGGAAATTTTGGATTCTAGTATTGCTCAGACCTGCCTTAAGTCTCAACAAAAACTGTCATATGTGGAGGTCAATAATCTTTTGCATAGTCAAAACCAAGATATGGAATACTTCCAGATGCTTAACGATTTGAATATGATCGGATCGTCTCTGTACCGAAAAAGACTTGGCAAAAAAATTGACCTGGATCCGGGAAGTTTTCGCTCGGACCTTATTATTCCGGAACTGATGATTTTGGTGAATCACCTCTCTGCTAAACACCTCGAAGAATATGAGGTGCCAACTATTTATCGTAATCATGTACCTGGTAGTGAATTTGGCTACAAAGCTTTTTATAGCTCTCAGAATTTTGGTCATGAGGGGCTGAACTTACCAGGATACTCTCATACTACATCTCCCCTGCGAAGATATCCTGATCTGGTAGTGCATCGACAGTTAATTGCATCTATCAACTCTACTGTACCCGCTTACGACTCAAAAGATACTCAGCTCATGGCTGAGTATTTTAATAGATATCTGTGTTTCGAGGATGAAGATCTGAGCCGAGTTAGCACTCGTAAATCTATCTATATATGGCAGAACAAACAGGAAAATGTATCGGAAGTTCCCGAAGAAACATTTAATGAGGTGGTATTAAAACTTTGTAAGCTCACGAGACTCCCACAAGACCTTCTAGTGGAGCTCAAGAAACGTATTTTTGCAGATTCGATTGCTCCAAATGTACTGGCGAGTTGCTTGTTTGATTCCGCAGAGAACTCCAAACACTGGTCCCGTATTCGTGCGGACATCTTGAGGTATCTAGAGCACCACCATAAACCGGCCTACTATGTCCTGTTGCATGTTGTAAACGAACACTTTGCAGGCATTGAGAATCTAGAGTATGAAATACTGAACCTACCACAAAGAACCTACAGATGCCGGATTTTATCTAAGATCAATGGCAAATTGATGGGAGTCCAAAAACCATCGTTTAGCAAGAGGCTTGGTTCCGTAAAACACAAGGCGGCAAGTGTCTTGATTACTGGTCTTATAAATAAGACTCTGGTGGAGACAGAATTTGACTTCTCTCAGTAGCATGTTTTTGAGACAGTTGCCCCCATGGATCTTTAGTTTTTATCAATAATCACATAAGCATCTAGACGAGTCTTGAATTCGTCGTAATTGGAGCACTCATACCGACATTCTACCAAAGTAAGAATCTGATGCTGAAATACCTCTTGGAGGGTTTGGATTTCGTAAGTAAATGGGTAATCAACTGTGTTATTAATTTCTGTTGGCAACTGATCTAGGGATGCTATGAAGTGAATTTGATCCCAGGGTACTGATGATATACGGGATTTGCATACTCCATCCTCAAGACTGTAGGCCTGAGGCTTTGTATATTGAGGTTGGTCTGGGTTTGTTGGATTGCCCATATGTAAATTGACTATATTGCATAGTAATTATAGCAACTCAAATACAAATATCATATCACTTAATATTCTTATCAACCCTACTTGACTCACAAGACTTTGATAGCTACTTGCCGGAGGGAACCGACTGGCGAATTCGCAGGTCAATTCTTTTGAGTAAAGCATCGTTGACATGTAACTCTATGCGATAATCACTGGCTTTTTGCAGTTTGATATTGTTGAGGTTGACAATTAAATTCAAAACACTCTGATCTTCAAATTTGATACATTTGCTGGCGGATTTGGCTTTGACAGTTGGTAAAAAGCTGTTGTCGTCCTGGTCTAGAAATTTGATAACAAAGTTTTGCTCGGTGGCCTCGTTTTTCTGAAATACAACCCTAAAAACAACGCAACACTGAGGATGCTTGGCTGGGAACTTGGAGACATTAATTTGATCAAAAACTCCGAGTAAATTCAGCTTACCCTGAGTGTCGGCATTTGCGGCATCGCAAATGGCTGCAAGAGCTATATCCATAAGAACACATAAATGGAGCGAGTAAGGGGAATCGAACCCCTGTTTGCGCCATGGCAAGGCGCCGTAATAGCCACTATACCATACTCGCTTTTGGTATAGACAATATATTAATTTTTTAAAGAGATTGCAAGGCTTATTTTTGAAACACACCTACAATAGCGGCATGGCAAACCCTGACCATCTCGAATAATCCCCCCAGACTAGATGCATAACTTACCTGTGTCGAAATTGGTTTTGCTGGAGAGAAATGCTCTTCTATTCTTTTATCTTGGACGCGAGACATAACATTAAACGCCTCTGCACAATTCCTTTCAACGATATGCATCACACCCTCAGAACACATTATGTGGCCACGCTCAACATCCTCAAGAAAAGAAAGGGATTCCAAATAAATATTATAAGCATTTGTGGATTCCATTGGAAGAGTTGATGGTGGGCCAGCAGGTCTCTGTGATGATTGCAAACTGTGTGATAGAGCCTCTGGAGGAATTGGTGGTGGAGTAGCCGTGCTCTTTTGGGCTGGACTTTGAGCTGGACTTTGAGCTGGACTTTGAGCTGGACTATGAGCTGGACAATGGGATTGACTATGATATGGAC
>CAYYFV010000057.1:0-6473 GCA_964471455.1 uncultured Candidatus Peribacteria bacterium
CAACTAAATATATTCCTGGAATACTTTGGCAGACAGCTCAATAAACTCTCCTGGCTTGAGTTGTCCTAATTTGAATTTGTCGAAGGATATACGTACGAGCCTATGGACTCTAAGGTCGACCTTGTAGCACATTTGACGAATCTGACGATTCTTACCCTCTGTGAGTGTGATGCTAAATTTTCTATTAGTGAGCTGAGTTACTTGCGCTTGACGTGTGCGGAAACCGTCAATAATCATGCCACGCTCCAAATCTTCGATATGCGCCTCTGAAAAAGGCTTGTCGACTGTGACGACATAGGTTTTTTGCTTTTGGTAACGTGGGTTGGTTAGTTTTTCGACAATTCTTCCGTCGTTTGATAAGAGTAGCACTCCCTCGGAATCTTTATCCAAACGGCCAACATATGTACAGTTTTTGAGTTGTGGGTTTTCTTCTATAAATTCAGCCATAGTGAAATTACTATGTGATTTTTTCATAGTACACTCTAGGCCTTTGGGCTTGTTGAGTAGGAAATATTTATATTGTTCTGATTCTACAAGAGCATTGTCGTATTCGACTACGTCTTTGTCTGGATCTATCTGAGTTGCTAGGTTTGTAACAACCTGGCTATTGACCTTAATCTTACCAGCGACTATATATTGCTCGACTTTTCGTCTCGATCCGAGACCTGTGAGGCTGAGGTATTTATTGATTCTCAAATTTGCAATTGTTACATTGATATTTTATACCTAATTTATTTGTGTTTGGCAAATTTTTAGCGCTTATGTGAGGGGACCCGTTTAATGTTAGTTAATTGACATTGTGCTAATGCTGGTGTAAAAAATGGAAGATAACTCAGCATTATGTTTAATAACCTGCCAGTCAATTCTCCAGCCGAATCTGACTTAACTAAAAATCAATTTTCAATTTACTCTAATATTCTTGCGCCATGTGAGGATGAGTTGAGTACGAAATTAATAGTTGTTACGGATAATATTTGCAAAGAATATCTATCTTTTGCTATGACCAAGGAGGACTTGTATTCGGGTGCCTATCAGGGAGTACTACTTGCTTCTCAGAATTATGATGTCCATGCAAAGAACTTTGCTACATATGCCAAACATTGGATTCATATTGGGATATTATCAGCGCTTATAAATTATCACTATAGTGCTGTACCGGAATTTTTAATGGAGCAGTATCAAATGGTGAAAAGGCGGCTTGTTGTCTTTCAAGTAACGCAGTCCACTACTTGTGATAGTGCTACAACAAATACTCTTTTGCAGTATAAGATTAGGGACTATCACGTTAATAAATTTAATAATCCAGTGGATATTATGGCATATGTAAATGATAAAGTTGGGGAAGCTTTGGATACCGCTCAACATACGCCTTTTGAAGCTTTATGCTATAGGGACCTTCAAGAAATATGCTCGTTATATAAACAAAGACTTACACTAAATGAACGAAAAGTTATTGATATGACTTTTGGCTTTGGAGCATATACTCCATTGACTACAAGAAACATTGCAGAGGAAATGAATATAAGTAAATCACGTGTTTCACAACTTTACCGATATGCGATATGCAAAATCTTACAAGCTATACGTTGGGATGTTTCTCAAGCTATACATTGTGGTGTTTCTAGATTAAATATAAATTTATTAGACCCACAATCTCAGGAGGTATTAAAAGCCTTTACTGATAAAGAAGTTCATTGGCGTGGTTTGGATGGATTGAATGAATCTGGTTTCACTGGTGAAGACGTGTTGAAGTCTTTAAAATTGCTTATTTAATTTTTCAAATTAATTGATTATAATTAACTTGTTAATTAATATATTTGCTCATGTTGGTCTCAAAAAAAGAAAAAACATATCCTCAATCACTCAGTATGCTTTGGTCCGGATTGTTTGTAGTTTTAGTTGTGTTTTTTATGCTCTTGTTTGCCTTTTTCCCTTATGGACTTGATTTTTTGGCATTGGAGCTTGTGGAAATGGACTTGTATGAGTTTCTGATTTTGGCTTTGGCGACACAACGTTTAACAAGGTTGTTTGTCTATGATTCTATTATGCAATTTTTTAGAGATTGGTTTTTGGACTTGAAAGAGGTTACAGAAAATGGTGTCACCTATATTGAGCGCCACAAGCCGACTACAAATGTGCGCAGATTGATGTATGAATTATTTGCCTGCCCGTGGTGTGCAAGTGTCTGGTTGGGATTAATTGTTGTTGGTACTTTTTTTACGATGCCAATTTTTAATTTTTTATGGATGGTGTTGGCAGTGAGTGGTGTAGCCTCTTTTATACAAATCTCCATAAATAAACTGGGTTGGCAAGCAGAAAAGACGAAGATTGAGTGCCAAAATAAATAAATCCCGACCCTGCCTTGACATAAGCGAATATGTTTTGCTTGCTGTATTTAATTGACATTGCAAATTTCAGGGGTTAATTTGAAAAAAATTAATCCATTTAACATGTCTGAAAGGCTTCCTGTAATTTCACACAGAAATGTAGCTTTAGTGCACGATCCGAAGGTCCAGCAATTATTATCGCGAATCGACCTACCTGTCATCCGAGAACATCAAGATAGCTTGTTATCTATAGGAAGCTCGGATGAACTTGATGTGTTTCTGCAATCTATCTCTGATCAACGAGTTGAGGATCAAATTCTACTTTCACAAGCGGCTTTTCTATCCCTACCGGGTGAAGTTCCGCTAGAATCCTGGAGCCACAAGGCATCCAGTTTTATCGGTTATATAATGGCTATCAGTGGTCACACAAGGTCTGGTAAAATGCGGATTCACTCCAAAGATGTTCCCGAAAGCTTGAGGTCTTTTGTGCTTTCGGCAGTCTCTGAAAATATGGATTACCAGGGCGTACTTATATCTCTCCTAGAGGATTTCAATTACCTGGCCACTCAAGGACATGCGGATATTGTCCGAACTATTCTTTTCAACTTAGTGGTGATTAGTTTGGATGTTGATAAAAACATCGACCTAGGTCATAGAGAGGGTTGGTACCAGTTACTTCAAGAACGTGCAATTCAATATCGGGAAGGTTATAACAATATGACAGATGGCTGGATGTATGAAAGAAAAATTAATTCTATTGATGAAATTGATTTAGATTCTATCGAGGATTTTGAACCAATATCAGAACGGCAGCTCGAGTTGCTAAACCTTAGCCATCAGCAAGTCGAACTACTAATAAACCACGATGAATTTCTTCCCGAGGACTTTCATACGAACAGGTTAATAAGGGCGATGTTCAAGTGCTCTGGTTTTAGCGCTGATGTAGCTGTAGATGTACTCAATTATTTTTGTGCCGAAAAAGAAGACTTGTTAAGAAAGAAACTGAATGGCATGATTTCTAGAGCTAAACTTCTAATGACAAAAAAACAAGTTAGTGTGCATTTTGCTAAGATGGCCAAAGAGTTGAAAGAACTAACTGGTCTGAATATGAAAATTTGGTCTCAGATACATAAGATTCTTGAACAAAGCGAGGCTGAAAGTGATTTGAATAGGGTTACTACACGAGTGACTGCCGATGTGAAACAAATTGGAGAACCTGACTCTATGGCTCAGCAGCAAGAATCAGTTCTAGATTCTGTCTATAACTTTCAGGACTTTATGGATGTGCTAGATGAAGATTAGTGGCAATCTTGAGTATTGTCGTAGACTAGATAAGTCAGAGTTGTTTATAGACTTGGCGGGCAGACTTTTTGTCGAAATTCATGTGTTTAGAGAGTCACAGTCGCTAGACCATGTACATTTAGACATTATTAATATGTCTATTCTCAACCTACTCAACCCGTCTGGTGACCACTCGGTATTTGTGCACTCTATCAAAAATCCAGTACAGACCTTTGATGCTGTATTCGAAAATTGGATGATCATGCTGGGCTCTGATATTTTTATGAGATTGAGTGAGGAACAAAGGATCAAACTCAACCAGGGTACTATCAGACCAGACCGGGTTGACTTAAGCGCTCTCATTTTAATATTTTCAGAAGTTTTTTGTGACTCTGATAAATGCTTGCAATACTTTGAAATCTTAGCCTCTAGAAATGCTGAGCTTGTGACTAGTTATTCCCAGCAGATTAAGGCCCCATTAAATGATATGCATCGAACTATGGCGCTCTCTATTGTGCATTTCGAGGATATTCAGAAGGCTCTTAGCAGATTAAAAAAGCAAAAAAAATGCGAAATTTTTCGCTGTCTAGCCTTGCACCCCAGGGATTACATTGGGAACTTGCCAGTTCTCTCCTACTTTCTTGTGGATGAATTAAATTTGAGCAGAAGCTTTCACTCGATTAGCTCCGAAATTTTTGATGATAGGGGGATTCGGGCCTGTTTTGCAGATTTCTATAATGTCTTTAAAAGCTTAAAAGAAATTAAGGAATTTGATATTAATTTACTTAGGTCAGTCAAGATAGTACGTAGTTTGGATGAAACACTAGTTATAGATATGTCCAAATGTAACTTTTATTGGCTGAACTCTATGATTGATAGTTTGATCTTTGATTTTCAAGTAGATGCCCTGGAAGATTGGATAACAAGAATCAGACTCCTCAAGTCATTACTGGATAACTTAGGTAGTGAGTTTGACTCAAACTATAGAACGTATAATCCAAGTAAAGTGGATGTGCATGCATCGAATCTTGATATTCTGATGGACTTTTCTATTGATTGCTCTCAGATTTCAAATGCTTTTGTTGATGGAGATGCGAGAATATATCAAAGTACTAACAATCTATACTATATTCTCGATGATGCATTTATGGTGTGCAAGAAGGTATCTGATTCTGGCTTTATTATTCTGTCTAAGCTTGTCTGCGCAGATGATTTTGAACCGGTGTTTGAAGGCTCCTCTTATGTGAGTGTGTTGAAAAGTTTGTCAAGATTGACTGCTGTGAAGGCATGTAATAACTACCCCGCACTTCAGGAGGTAAGCCAAGACATGCTTAGTACCCTCATTGCTATTAGATTAGACGCCTTTGTTATCAATGCGATGTTCTATATGAAGAACCGAAGTTGTCAATTGAGTTTTTTTCAGCAAGCGGTTACATCTCTAAGTACATCAGAACTATTGAATAGCAACCGCAATGATCGGATGTCGTTTTTTTCAAAGTATGTTAAAACATTAGAGCTGAATGTAATGAGTGGTGCCGAATCCGAAGATCTAATTAGCTGCTTCTCGAATGAGAACCTTTGCTATAATGACTATAGAACTGTGCCGCTATCTGCCCAATTTTTGTTTCTCTCAATGCTGGGAAGTAAGAAGAACGAATATACAAGCTTTTTCAACCAATACTGTAATAGCTTGGATCAATCCGAAGTGCTTGATTTGTTTGAATTGGTAAATAATGAACAAGAGTTTAGGTCACAATTAAGCTCTGAACATCGAAGTTTTGAAGAACTGAGATTTGCCAAGCAGCTAAGTGAGTTCTATGAACTCAAAACATTTAAGGAGTTCGCTGGCTATATCCCCGTGCTCAAAGCCATGAATTCACAGCTGGTGTACTACTATTTTTCTAATCTAGACAATGTAAATCAACTATATCGACATAGCCTAGAAATTATATCAAGTTACAGAGAGTTTGTGGAGAACTCGTCGAAGGCGGAGTATTCTACACTCAAATCATCCAGCTATATATATTTGAGGAATTTAATTATGGAAATAAATTCAGCTCAGAAGTTAGATGCACGGATGTGTTCTGCTGCACTTCGAGAAATAAATGATATATACGGGATAGCAGTGGCTAGGTTTGACCTGCAATATAAACACGGAAATAGGTCAAATATGCTTATCTTTCAGGGTAGTTCTCAGATATCATCTGCTCTAGATAAGCAAGCAAGAATGGTCGAACTACTCAATGGCACACTGACGGCTTATGTATGGAAAAAATCAGAAGGTGATCCCCAATACCTAGAGCTGTTTGCTCATTTGATCTCTAGTCTGAATCAGACGCAGATAAATGATTTAATTGTGAAGTTCGATGAGAAACGTTTGCTGAGAAAATTTTACATCAAACTTATCTCTGCAGGTATCCCACCTGATGAGTCGTTGAATAGAACTATACTTGCCTGTTTTATCCGTAATCTAGAGAAAGTAACTCCCATGTCGGTCCGTGTAAGGTCCCTAAAGCATATGATGAACTCTGCAGCAATTGATTTGTTCTTCAGTCAAGAGATACCTCTATTTGATAAACAGCTCCAAGCGCCTATAAACTCTTTGCTTGATGACTTTGAGTACTCTGATACGCATCTATATGTGATTATAGAAGAGATCATAAAGAACCATTTTAAGTTCCCCAGTTCGGAGCTTGCTCCGCAGGATATTTTTAGCCACTTTTTAGATAGGTGATTGTAGGCCTATATTAAAAAAACCATTCAAATCAGATAGGTGATTGTAGGCCTATATTAAAAAAACCATTCAAATCAGATAGGTGATTGTAGGCCTATATTAAAAAAACCATTCAAATCAGATAGGTGATT
>CAYYFV010000058.1:0-6277 GCA_964471455.1 uncultured Candidatus Peribacteria bacterium
AGATACTGGCGATATTTATAAAGATTCATATGAAGGGTTGTATTGTGTAGGTTCGGAGAGTTTTATTTTGGCAAAGGATTTGGATGAAAATGGAAACGTGCCACACTATGGTGTGCCGCCTGTCAAAGTGAAGGAAGAAAATTATTTTTTCCGCTTATCCAAATATCAAGATTGGCTTTTGGGTGTACTGAAATCGGGTGAACTAAAAATTTATCCAGAGTATCGTGCCAAAGAGATGATCAACATGGTGGAACAAGGGTTGCATGATGTGAGTTTTTCGCGGCCGAAAAAGAGTTTGGACTGGGGGATCGAGGTGCCCAATGATTCCGAGCACGTGATGTATGTGTGGTCTGATGCTTTGACTAATTATTATACGGCTTTGGTTAATCATGGTCTTGAGAGTGAGTTTTGGCCGAGTGCGCATCATATTATTGGTAAAGACATCTTTAAATTTCACGCGGTTTACTGGCCATGTATGCTCAAATCGATGGGGCTTGAGTTGCCGCAAAGTATTTTTGTACATGGAATGATTACCAAGGATGGGGTCAAGATGAGTAAGTCTCTGGGAAATGTGGTGGATCCGTATGCTGTCAAAGATGTTTATGGTGTCGATGCTTTGCGATTCTATTTGTGTCGTGAAATTCCGACGGGAGACGATGGAGATTTTGATATGGAGCGTTTTGATGTGGTTTATAATACTGAGCTGGGGAATAAGTTTGGAAATTGTCTGAGCCGGGTTGTGGCCATGAACCATAAGTATTTTGAAGGAGAGGTTTTTGTGCAAGATACTTTTGAGTTTGCGGATTTGGCTTCCAATTTGGAACAGGCTGTGGAGCAGGCTTTTGCTACTTTTAATCTTAAGAAGGTCTGTGAGTTGATTATCGAATTCTGTAGTGAATTGAATACTTATGTGGAGGAGCAGGCGCCGTGGACTTTGGCCAAGGCTGAGGAGTTTGATAAGTTGAAAGTTGTCATGTTTAACTTGCTTGAAGGGTTGCGGATTGCTAATAGGATGTTGAGCCCGTTTATGCCTGGGGTGTGTGCTCGTGGGCTGGAAGTCTTGAATTTGGATGGGTTTGATGCGAGGTTTGTGGCTGGGCATGTCCTTTCCGAAAAGCAGATTTTGTTTCCGAGGGTGGAGCGCTAACTGTATTATATTTTTGAGTGAGATTTGTGTGGGTGGTTTTTGGATGGGCTGTAGAAATAGCTGTTGGTTTTAGGAATAAACTGTGTTTGGACTTGTTAATCTCTTGACATTTTAAGGTTTTATTGTTACAAAGGGTTTAACAATAATAAAACTAAAAATGAATGTGTCTAGATGGCATTTTGTTTTGTTAGGGGGTGATAGTTTGCCAGCTGCGACTCTAACAGGCTTACAGGCTTGTATGCGACCATTTGAGGATGATCAATATAAGTTGTATGAGACTTGTAATGTTTTGGGACGTGACTATAAGGTGTTGCCAGGTGTTTTCTCTCCGGCAGTTTTTCCTAACACTGCTTTTTTTGCTAGGCAGGTGTCCGATGTTTTGAAAGAATCAGGATGGCGATCTTTTATTGAAATTGGTTCTGGTTCTGGGGTTGTGAGTGTTGAGGCTTTGTATGCAGGGTGTTTTGTTTATGCCGTTGATATTGCTGATGCTTCCGTCGTAAATACTCGAATTAATGTACCACAGAAATTCACTTCTGCCTTTAGTGTTCATAAATCGGATGTGTTTTCTGATTTTGATCCAGCTGTAAAGGCTGATTGCATTTTTTTTAACTTCCCATTTTGTTATATTGATCCAGCTATTCATGTTTCTGATTTTGTTTTATCTGTAGCTGATGTCGGTTATAGGTCAATTGAGGCTTATATCGCAGGAGCCTCAAACTTTGTGAATTGTGATGGACAAATTTTGGTTGGGATTTCCTATCAATTAGCCGATATGGTGAGGTTTAATATGTTATGTGAACAATATGGTTTGACCTGGGTGGAGTTAAAGAATTCTGCTGATGAGGGTCCTGTGCAATTTCAACTTTTAGAATTGATGAAAATTGAAAATGTATAAATTAGAAGCAGACCATGCATATCACGTTTTAGACAATGTGTCGAAATATGATTTGTTACGAGATATTGATCCTGTTGCTCGTGATAGCTATGCACAACAAGTTGTCAATTTAGTGTCTGGTACTGTGGCCCAAATTGCTGATGTTGGTTTTGGTACTGGTAATTTTTTGCTGCATGCTTCAAAAATCCATAATTCTTCTTTGGTGTATGGAGTGGATAATAGTTTGGAAATGCATAAGTATGCAATTTGTGAAGGTTTTGATTCAAGTAAATTGTTTTTAAGCGTTACTGAATTGTTAAGAGTTGTGGGTCAAGTTGATTTATTGCATTTCAAGGCAATCTTGCATTGTGTATCTAGTCCGCAAAATTTTATTAGTTCTATGATTGAAGCTGTAAAACCTGGTGGGTTAATTGTAACTTCGCATGAGTTTTCTTTGACTGAAGATCGTATTGAACAAATTTTTAATTATACTCAATCTAATGATGTAGAAGTTGAGGCGGTGTTTCGAAGGTATTTTGATTTGCGAATAGAGATGGGTAAACCTTTTAAAAATAGGGAATTTCCTGCTGGGGATTCTATGACTGCTGTGCATGCAATGGTTGCATTTGATCAATGTGAATTTGTAGAGACTATTAGTTCTGAGGATTTATCCTGGTTGAGAATTATTACCGTGCATGATTTTTTGGAATGTGTGGAGTATGGAACTTTTGGTGTTTTTTTTGATGGTTTAGATTTAAGAGAAAGGTTGGTTTTGAGAAATGGATTGGAAGTCTTTTGTAAAAGCAATAATATCGATATTTATAAATCGCGAAGTTTACCTTGTGAGTTTAAAATTAATGTTGTAAGAAAAAAATAATTTTTTATAGCATAATTTTGTGGTTGTGTGCTAGTTTATTATCTTAATATATAAAGATTCTGTTGATGGAGTTTTATAAAAGACCCAATTCGTATGATATAAGTTATGGACTACTCCTGGAAATGATTGGTTGTGAGGATGGGTATTTGTATTATTCTCGTAGGGGGAAGTTGGTAGTGGAGAAAATTCTTCGTTTGCAAGGGAGGATGCTGGTTTTGCAGTCTGGTAGGGAGGTTGATCCGCGAAAGTTGGATGCTGAGGTGCAGCGTAAATTGAGAGGACATTTTGGTGGTTATCATTTGAGGGTTGAGAAGTTTAATTATTTGGAAAAATATGGTGTTAGAATTAAAAAATCTGAGCGTATTTTTCATATGGATGTGGTGGCTGTTGATTTGGAAAAAAATCAAATTACTGTGAGTTACAATGGTAAGAGGCGTGTCGTGGATGCTGGGAAATTTGATTTGGATAACCAAAAAGCTTTGTATGTGGCGGATAAAAAGCAGGAGTTTATGGATTTGGCTGAGGGTGGATTGTCGGCTGTTAGTCAATTGCTTTTGAATCCTTATGATAAGTCAACCTTGGAGGCAGTGAGATCAGATTTTCGGAAGTTTGATTTTGACGAGGGGTTTATGGATGTGGCTATGGCAGATCCGCAGTTGGTTCATTTGGAGGAGTTTATGCTTGGTTTGAAGTCATTATTGATGGATGAGGTGTTGGATGTGACCAAATTTATTCGACTGGTATCCCGGTTGTTGGTGAAAAAGAATTTGTTTCAAGGTTTGGGTATTTATGACAAGATGGTAGGATTTATTCATGATGTTGTACCGACGTTGGATTTGGTTGTGGCTGAGTCCAAAATTCGCCATTTGCCGCGTGCATTTAATCGTATGAATGTCGAAAAATTCTTTATGTCGTGGGCAGGCTCCTTAAAAAAATTGAATGCAAGTGATCGTGAGAAGCTTAATGATTTTGCATCGGGTTGGTTGCAAGCAATGTTGAGTGGATTTGAGATTGATGATTTTGTCTTTAGTCAAGATCTGGATGCGACGTCTGCGGCATTGTTTTATATCGAAAAAGTACTTGCTACGAGGTTTAAGCATTTTATTGCTGGGGCTGAAAGTTTGGGCGAGGCAGTAGGTGTTGCCAAGCAGTACTTAGATATGCGAAAGGTGCTTATAATCCAATATTCACTATTGGAGGGTGATGTGAACAAATTGCTTGGTAAATCTAACGATGATATTAGGGAGATAATTTCTGGGATACATGTGGTGACTGAGCGAGCTGCTTAGGTTGGTGTGTGATGGTTTATTTTTCTTGGTTCCAGAGTTCTGAAAGCATGAAGCGCATGCTGTTTGCGAGTTTTGGTTCGTGGATTTCGTATAGATAGAAGGGTTTTTCTTTGGTTTGGACGATAACGACGAAGTCGCCAATTATCCATATGGTTGAGTTGAAGTTGTGTTTGCGGTTGAGGAATTTGATTTTTCTTCTGGGGTATTCTGTTTTTATGCTTTCTTCTTTGATTGTGAGGTTGCTAAGTAGTTGGACTACAATGTTTGGGTTGTTTTGTTGCCAGTACCAGTCTATCCATTTGTTGTAGTGGTCTACGAAGCTGGCATCTTGGAAACCCCACCAGATGTTGTCGGCTTTGGCCATTTCCTTGTTCCATTCTGCTGCTCTTGCGTGTAAATAGTTGTTGATTTCTTCCTCTGTGATAAAGTTGATTTTTGGGATTGTGTACTTGGTTTCTTTGGCAATTTTTTCGAGTTCGGTAATAGCTGAATTAATTTTGGCTTTTTTGATTATTAAGTCCTTTTCGTCCTGTTTGTAGAGCTTTTGGAGTTCGACTGGGTCTAGTGCTAAATATGACGAAGTGTTTTTGATTGGGTTTTTTTTGATAACTCCTAGTCTGGAAAGGTCGCTGCAGACTGCATATACTGTGGATCTATTGATGTTTGTGAGTGTGGAAATTTTTTGCGGCGAGAGTTCGCCTTGTTGCAAAAGGGTTAGATAGATTTGAATTTCTTTATCAGAGAAATTTAATTGTTTTAGGAAAATTTGCAGGGTGTTGTCAGACATTTGTAAACACTTAGTTTTGTATTTGCATAGGCATATTCTAGCATGTGTGTTTGTTGATTGTCAATGAAATTGGTTGCATTCTCTATGTTTTTGGGGCAAGGTTGACGTACACAAGAAATATTTTTAATATATAATTTATAAACATGAAAAATAAAAAAAGTGTGGAAAATTCTCAAGTTCTTTTGCCATCTCAAGATGTTGAGGGAAATATAAATAACGCTGGAGTTTGTACTGCGGTAGTTACGGAGTTGAATCAAGGTGTTGAGCATATTTTGTCTCAAGAGTTGGATTTGAGCAATGTTTCAGAAGATGCGATTAAGATTCTGACTGCTGTTAGAAGCTTGATTGGTAGTCTCAGGTCTCCTATGAGTCTTAAACGTGCAATGGTTATGGCCGATTGTTCAGGTCGAGATTTTAGCGGTCTTGATTTCAGTGGACGTGATTTAAAAGGTATTACTTTCGCTCAGGCTAAATTATCTGGTTGTAATTTCAAAGAAGTAGACATGGGGCTTTTATTTATTGAGAGTAATGAGTGGTGGAATGATGAGCATCTTCCTATGGTGAGTTCTTTGCTTGCTGCAGATTTAACTGGGGCTATTTTAGAATTGGCGAAATTAGATTACGTTGATTTTAGAAGGGCAAAGTTGATTGGAGCTAATTTGAGGCATGCAAGTTGTACTTCGGCTGATTTTAGCGGTGCTGATTTGGCTGGGGCTATTTTAGATTTTACTGATTTGCGTGGTGCAGATTTAAGGGATGCTTTGGGTATTGAGTTGAAGGTTTTGAGCAGAGCTATTGTTGATGAGGAGACCAAGCTACCAGTTGGTTTCGTATTTGATTCTCGGGATGGTAGGGTGTTGAAGGTTAAATAGGTGATTGTTGGTCGTTTGGCGATTGCTGATCTAAAAACCACTCCTGGAAGGGAGTGGTTTTTAGGTATTATTGTTTAAAACAATGAGCAAAATTTGCTTTAAAACAATGCTTTTAAAAGTTTTTTTCTTATTTTTAGGTTTTTATTTGTAGGATTTTGTTTTTTGATGATAATTGAAATATCTTTAAATTATTTTTTTATTAACAAATGTAAAATTTAATTTAATTTAATTTAACCTTATAAAAATGGACCCAATTAATAAAATACAACAGGCGAGTGAAACAGCTCCGCAGGCGAGTGAAACAGCTCCGCAGGCGAGTGAAACAGCTCCGCAGGCGAGTGAAACAGCTCCGCAGGCGAGTGAAACAGCTCCGCAGGCGAGTGAAACAGCTCCGCAGGCGAGTGAAACAGCTCCGCAGGCGAGTGAAA
>CAYYFV010000059.1:0-6232 GCA_964471455.1 uncultured Candidatus Peribacteria bacterium
CACGTCGCTGGAGATGTTTTGGATAATATCAAATATTCAGCCAAACAGGCCATCCAAGAAGCCGCCAAGCGAGATTATTTGGCAATCAGCATCACCTGTCACGATATTTTCATCTACAATCAAGAACTTGCTGATTACGCCAATCAACACAACATTATTCTCATACCTGGTATCGAAAAAACCATCGAGGACAAACATGTACTGATTTACAACTGTGAGCAATCCGTCGAAACGATAGAAACTTTTGCCCAACTCAAAGACTATCGAAAGTCTCATCCAGAAATTTTTGTCATGGCGGCGCATCCCTTCCACCCATCACAAACAAGCCTCATGCACAAACTCTGCCAACATCACACTTTGTTTGATGCCATCGAATACTGTCACTTCTACTCCCCTCTCATCAATCCAAATCTCATAAGTAAATACTTCGCCAAAAAATATCAACTACCACTAATAGCCACCAGCGACATACATTACCTAGAAGCCTTTGACTATGGATTTGCCAAATTGCAATTTAAAGACAGTACACAAAAAAATACCAAGCAAATATCAATCCAGAACATATTTGACAATCTTAGAAAACAAAATTTTGGTAATGTAACTCAAAAGTTTTCAAGCATTGATTTATTTAAGTTATTATACAAACTGAATAAAGCTACTAAATGAATCAAAAACAAAAATTCATCAATGTAATTTTTGAAAAAGCTCAAGCAGCCCCCGCCCGTATTTTGTACCCAGAAGCTGATTTGGATGAGCGTGTTTTGGCTGGCAGCCTCAAAGCCGCAGAACTTGGCTTGGCACACCCAATTCTTTTTGGAAATGCAGCCTCGTTAACGCAAAAGATTCGCCAATTTGGGCCCAACTTACTAGAAAAAGTCGAAATATTCGATCCAGAAATCCAACACACACTCAAAGAACACTACATCAAACAATGGTACCTCATGCGCAAGGACAAAGGCCTCAGCCTAGAAAAAGCCCGCAGTGATCTAGATAACTTTCATCATTTCTGCGCCTTCTTGCTCAAACACGATCGCGCAGACGCCATAATAACAGGTGCCACTAGCTCTACTGCCAACACACTCCGCCCACTACTCAAAATAATAGGCACCCAGGACAAATATCATAGAGTCAGTAGTTTCTTTTTTATACTTCTAGAAGAACGTGCTCTCATCTTTGCGGACTGTGCAGTCAACATAGATCCAACAGCAGAGCAACTCGCCGAAATAGCCATCGACACCTCCGAAACCGCCATCAAATTTGGTATGCAACCCAAAATAGCTTTCTT
This sequence comes from uncultured Candidatus Peribacteria bacterium, assembly GCA_964471455.1. Classification (GTDB taxonomy): domain Bacteria; phylum Patescibacteriota; class Gracilibacteria; order UBA1369; genus CAYYFV01. The sequence continues at coordinate 1,286 of CAYYFV010000059.1, forward strand.
GAGCTTCTCCACTCACGGATCAGCCTCCCACCCTCATGTCAGCAAAGTCCAACAAGCCACTCAAATAGCCAAACAAAAACGCCCAGACTTGCCCATAGATGGAGACCTCCAAGTCGATGCAGCCTTGGTACCAGATATTTCTAAACGCAAGCTCAAAAACGCCTCCGATATTAAAGGAGACGCCAATATTCTGATTTTTCCAGACCTCAATAGCGGCAATATTTCTTACAAACTAGTCCAAAGACTAGCCCATGCCTTGGCACTTGGACCGGTTTTTCAGGGCTTGGCCAAACCAGCCAACGACCTTTCGAGAGGCTGCAGTATCGAAGACGTCATAAATATATCGGCCATCACAAGTGTCGAAGTCACTAACTAAAAAGCATGCTCTACTTAGTCATCAATCTAGGATCATCAAGTATCAAATGTGACATTGTCGATGATCAAAACTTCCAAATCAAAGAGTCACATTTTCAAGCACAGCAAGGATCCATAGAGAACACTCTCACTCAAATCCTCAAAAAAATCCCAACTGTAGACATAGTCCTACATCGAGTAGTTCATTCGGGATCCGAAATCAAAGCCTTTGATAAAATCACAGCTGCTACAATTCAAAGTATTCAAGACGCCAGCCAGCTGGCCCCACTCCACAACCCCCTAAATTTGGCCGGCATCCAAGCCTGCCTCAAACTCATACCAGTGCCTCAATATGCCATTTACGACACAGGATTTTTTGCCAGTATACCCAAACATATTTACACCGAGGCTATTCCAGTCAAACTCCGCAAAAAACATCACATTCGCAAATATGGATTTCATGGGATTGCACACGAATACCTCATGAATCATGCCTTCGAACAACTGGATCTCAATCCAGAAGATTCACAAATAATCACTGTCCAACTCGGCAGTGGCTGCAGCGCAAGTCTTATTAAAAATGGCCAAGCCATCGACACCTCAATGGATTTCACACCACTCGATGGAATCATCATGAGCACTCGTAGTGGAGAGTTAGATCCAGGCCTGGTGGACTATTTGGAAGAGATCAACCCAGAACTAGATCTAGGCAAAATTCTCAATACAGAATCGGGACTCAAAGCTCTCAGCCAAAAATATGACAATCTCAAAGATATCATTGAACACAAAAATACAGACCCAAATTGCCAATTGGCCTACGATGCATTCACCTACTCTGTTGCAAGATATATCGCACAATATGCTGGTTTCTGTAGCAAGCTCAACGCTGTAGTCTTCGGAGGTGGAATCAGCTATAATGCTCCCAAAGTCACCTATGACATCATGCAACTATTGCCAGGTGTCACAGCTGCCTCACACTTAATTACAGAAACAAACGAGGCAATTCAAATGGTCAAAACAATACATAATTCCCTTTCATGAAATATAAATTTTTCGAAATATACCTTAATTCAGGTAACAAAGACCACATAGTTCTCAACTACGAACAAGCAGCCGCTCTAGGTCTATCTGCTGGCGATAGAGTCGAGCTAATTAATGATAGATCCAAAGAGACACTCAAAAATGTTATCGTTGATCTCAATCAACATCGACAAAAAAAATCTATCGGAGTTTTCTCCAACACAATAGACAGACTCAAGCTCAAAAAAGATGATACTTTGAGTATCGAAAGCATGGGCAAACCAATTTCAACTCTCTATATCAAACACAAACTCGACGGCAAAAAACTCAGCACCGATCAAATTGATGAAATCATCAAAGACGTTGTCGAAGGTAACCTCAGCCCAGTCGAACTCGCCTACTTTGTGGCTGGAGGCTATGTACACGGATTTGACTTCAAAGAAACTGCAGCCCTTACCAAATCCATAGCCACAAATGGCAATCAAATTCAATTCAAACCCAATCAAATCGTGGTCGACAAACATTGCATCGGAGGTGTCCCTGGCAATCGTACAACTATGATTATGGTCCCAATCCTGACAGCTCTCGGATGCTACATGCCAAAAACATCAACCAGATCCATTACCTCCCCTGCCGGTACAGCAGATACCATGGAAGTACTAGCCAATGTCATGGTCCCATACGAAAAAATCCCAGAAATTATAAAAAAAACCAAAGGCTTTATCATCTGGGGTGGTACATCAAACTTAGCAGATGCAGACGACAACCTCATCGAGGTACGCCACTCTATGAATTTAGATCCAATCGGCATGGTTTTAGCCTCTGTCTTGGCTAAGAAAAAAGCGGCAGGATCGACACATGTGCTAATAGACTTACCATATGGACCACATGCCAAGGTCACAAAACCAGAAGCCAAAAAACTCAAAAAACAATTCGAAAAAATCGCCAAACTAATTGATCTACAAATTAAAGTAATTATCACCAAAGGCGACCAAGTCATAGGAAACGGAATTGGTGCCTTTCTCGAAGCTCAAGATGTCATCAAGACTCTCAAATGTGAAGCCGACGCCCCAAAAGATCTCATCAAAAAAGCTCTCGAAATGTCGGCTATTCTATTAGAAATGAGCGGCAAAGCCGACAAAAAACAAGGCTTCGAAATGGCCAAAAAATGTCTAGAATCTGGCAAAGCTTGGACACAATTCCAAAAAATCATGGAAGTTCAAGGTCCAGCACCATTCAAAATCAAACCAGCCAAACACACCCACATCCTAAAATCTGGAAAAACTGGCACCCTCACAGCCATGCATATCAAAAAGATATCCAAAACTGCTCTCATGCTCGGAGCACCCAAAGACAAAACAGCTGGAGTCTACATGCATGCCAGACTCGGAGATAAAATCACAAAAGGACAAGCCTTAATGACACTCCACTACTCCAACCAAGAAAATTGTGACCAACTCCTCAAACAAAAATTACTATCAGAAATATTCACAATCAAATAAAAAAGCCCCTCTAGGGGGCTTTTTTGCTAATCCATCGGTATCAAATAAACTTTAGTATCGGAAGCTAAATAAATTTTAGCTGAATTATAATCCACAAACATTCTCTCAGCATCACGCACATCTGGGAAAGAAATTTGATCAATATAACTCAAATCACCATCATTTTGCTTATAGAACTTGACAATCCGATGAGCATCGGCCTCCAAAACATATAAATAATTATGATCAAAATCAGTAAAAATATCATCCACTTTCGAAACCTCCGTCAGTGGCTGTGATTCCAATTTGAAAAACTCATTTTCGGCGCCTTGATAATATTGCTTGATCGAACCATCACTAAAAGAAATATAAATAGAACCATCAATTGTAATTTGCTGAGCATTTTTCAACTCATCTACAGCTAGTGGAAAATATTCGCTAGGATTAGATAAACTATTGCGAACCCTCTGATATTTATATATCTGAGACTGCTTAGGATTTAATGTATACAAACGACGGCCATAGGATACCATGGACACGGCATCAGATAGCAAATCTGTATTGGTAGAGACTTCATCCAGCGAATTATTTTGGAAGGCAAACAAATCCGCCTTCTTGCTAAGCATCACCATAGAATCCAAATCAGGCATAAAAGCACTCATTTGAATATCCAATTTCGAAGGGTAATCCACAGGATCTTTGAAAAAATCTGATAACACCTCCAAAGCAAAATCCCCCGTATAAACTGTCAATGAACCATTAATAACTGCTAAATCTTCAACCTTATGACCTGGATAGTTCTGATCCAAATCCAACAAAATTTCTGGGCTGTTATGCAACCTGACGTTATCCAATGACGAATATACAGAGGAGATATCATCACGCAAATTACTAATTTGCTTAGACAGACTCTTCACAGAACCCAACTTATCCAACTTCTGCTCGGCAGATTTGAGTGTAAAAGCAGAACGAGATTTATCGCTCTGGGATTTGGCAGTATTGACTATCAAACGAGCCTCATCCAACATGGAATTATATGAACTCATTTGCTTAAGCTCAACTACCCGGGTAAAAGATACATAAGATCCAAACACCAAAACAGCAAATAAGAGTGTCAATAATAAATATAGATTCTTTTTTGTTATCCTATCCAACAAAAAACCTCGCCCCTTCAAAATTTTTGATAAGGCCTCCAAAGTCGAAAACGACTCCTTCTCATGCTGACGAATCTCACTACAACTTGATAACAGCAAGAACCCGACACGTAGATCCAAATCAGATTTAAGATTTTGTTCAAGCACATCCATCACATCGGCCTCATCTGTAGTCGCCAAAATCGACTGCAGATGTTTCAAAGATAAATAACGTTGAATTCTTTGAGAACTAATCAAAAAGCGATCACCAGCAAGCAAATTGCCAGATGCAACTGTAGAAAATAACAAGTCGGATTCTGAATCAACGAACATATCTTCAGATAAATGACTTAGATGATTATCACGCAACAAAAATACTTCTGCAAAATTTGCTTTGGCAAACAATATTTTGTCATCCACACAACCAGTAATCATAATATTAAAATCATTTCTGGATAACAACGTCCGATCACACACATCCAAAATAAATTCGTTACAATTAAAAATCGCGTCTTCGAAGCGATCAAACCATTTTTTGTCAGTATCAATAAAACTATCTTTAAATAAGTTCACAAACTGCTCAGCAATCTGGGAAACCTCATCAATTTTATTGTTAATCTGTATTAAAATCGTAAAATTCAATGAACTATTTTTGTATTCAGAACTGGCGACATAACTCTCTATAAAGGTGTTATCCGAACCTCCTATAGAGCGAAAATAAGAATTTAAGAGTCTTTGAGACATAAGAATATATATATACACCAAGTATACTACTAGATTATTCAATTTAAATTAAGAAAAATCTTAAAAAAAATTTTGACTAGAAGCCAAAAAATGTATAAAGTAATTTTAATTAAAAATAACTATTCAAAAATGTTAGGTAAAAAGAAAACTAGAAAAAGAAAAAGAGTTCACGGATTTCTAAGAAGATCTTTATCTGCAGTCGGTAGAAGAGTACT
>CAYYFV010000060.1:0-6090 GCA_964471455.1 uncultured Candidatus Peribacteria bacterium
CCTGTGCAACCTTTAATGAAGATATTGCTGTTGATCTTGCAAGCAATGGGTCAAACGACAGATTTTACGGGAGACTCCAAGTCGAACGCGCCTTCGATGAAACATTAGCAACAGCTACAATCACCCTAGATGGTAGCGATTACGCTCTTGATTCAATCAGCGCAGACTCGGATGACTTAATCGTTACTTGTACAGAAGTTGGCAGCCCTGGAGACTTCTCAAACTTCACAAGCGCTCTCACAATTGATGGTAGCAATGTAGACTTCACAAACTGTAAATTTGCGGACACAGTTGCAGTCAACGACGCCAACTCCTCTTTCACCAATGGTTCTATAACTGGAATTGCAACAGTAAATGCAAACGAAACTACATTCGACAGTGTAGATCTAGCATCAAACCTTGTTGCCAACAACAAAGTAGTAATTCAAAACAGTACAGATATCACAGGTACCCTGACATTAAATGGGGCTAACTCAAGTATAGAGGCTTCAACACTCAGTTCAACAACTGCCCTGGGAGCCACAAACATCACAATCCAAAACTCTAGCATCAAAAACACTATCTCATCTAGCGATGGACAGGATGTTGAAGGGCTAACATTGTCTGGAAACACATTTGATGGAGCAACAGCCAACCATGAAGCAATTTCGATTGGTACTGGATCAAGTTCAGACACAGCAATTACAATCGATGACAACACCTTCAGCGGTCAAATAACAAAAGCTATAGTTATTAAATCTGGTCAAGCATTAATTCACAAAAACACTATTGGATCAAGCCTTGCAGCTGGGGCCGAAGGTGCAAACATCGCCATCGATCTACTTGGCGGCGCAACTCACACAATTGGCCATAGTTTAATTGCCAATAAAAACACTATCGATGGCTTCCTAACTGCAATTAATATTGATGGCGCAGTAGATGCCAGCACGCTAACTGCCAAACATAACAAACTTACAAACAACACAAACGCAGTAAACAATCAAAACGCAAACCTATTCACAATCACTAATTCATACTTCAACCACGCCACTGGTCCAAGTGACAATTCTGGTTATGGATCTGGTGAAGCAGTCACAAGTACTGGTAACAATCCAGACTTAATCAACTACTCTCCTTTCTATACAGATGCCGACATGACAACTCTAGATGGAAGATTTATTATCCAAGATAACAATCCTGCCGACATCGGTCACACAAGTACTTACAACCAAGCAATTACAAAAATTGGAGATCTCGCAGGACAAAGTCCAGTCAAGATGCTTATCAAAGCTAACATCAGCCAGGGCGATACAATCGATATTGCAAACAGCAATTTTACATTTGAATGTGATGCTCAAGCCACAACTATCGATGCTGGAGACTCTGTCATTAATATTAACGGTAGTGGATTCACTCTTACTAACTGTACAGTGAATGATCAGCTAAACATCAAAAACTCTGGTGTTTCGGTAACAAATTCAATATTACCAAATATCGAAGTGACTGCTACTAACTCAACAATTAGTGACAACACACTCCAAAGTACTTCCACAGAAAATATTTACTTAAAAGATGCCACACTTGCCACAATCTCAAGCAACACATTTAGTGGAAATACAACTACTGCAATTAAATCATATGGTACGAGTCCAAGTCTAACAGACAACAATATCACTGGAGACTATGCAATTGCAATCCATACAATTGCTTCAGAAAATGATAATAATGCTCACACATTGACACTTGGTAACTCAAATATTCTAAGATCAAACACTGCCAGTACTGGAATTGGTATCAAAGCAGAAGATGCTCTAACTCATATTAAGATAGATGCCAACTATGGTACCGAAACAATTATTGATGAAAAATCAATCGCTATCGAAAACAAAAATGCCAAATTAACTGTCAACAAAGCCCAAATAACAAACAACACTACTGGTATCAAAAACTTAAGCACTAACAGTCAAGCAATTAGTATTGAAAACACATTACTAGACGAAAATACAAAAGCCATCCATAACCTAGGTACATCTACTGCTACAATCAACAGAAACAAATTTGTTCATTCAAACCCAGCAATTAATACAACATTCTCAATAGACAATGAGCAAGAAAGTATCATCTCATTAGAAGCCAACTGTATTACTCAATTATATAATTCTAAAGGTTTAGTACAAATTAAGTCAGAAATAGATGATTGTACAAAAACGGTTCAACAAATTGAATCGGCGGATACAAAAGATGTTTCATTTACTTCTGAAGAAAAAGAAGGGCTAGCAGAAGTAGCCACAGACAAAATCATCGTTGATTCAAGCAATCCAAAAGTTCACTTCTTGAAAGAAGAAAATACTAAAGCAGTAGTGGGAGACACATTTACCAAAGACAATGGTGACACAATTAATCTAAACAATGTCACAATAACAAATAGTCAAGGTAGCACATCTCAAAAAAACCTAAGAAACATTAAAATTCTAAATAAACAAATTAATATTACGCAGGCAGTTGAGTTCCAAGTCAATGACGCAGTTCAACTGACAGACAATAAATTTGAAATTTCTAATGACGAAGACTTAAACATCACAATCCAAATTCCTAAAGATACAATTCTCTTTACTGAAAGTGCTTATGATGGATTTAACTTTGATAAAATATCAGATAGTAGCGGTGCCTTTAAAGAATTAATTGATGAATCAAACATTATCAAACTTGGTTCATATTCATCACAATTATTATTTAACAAACCAATAGAAATTTGCTTCGAAAACAATATTGGTTTACATTGGGCAATCCAAAATCAACCTGGAGATAGATTTTATCCAATTAATGGTTGTTCGGGATCGGTGTTAGGTAAAAATCAAGATGAATGTTTCTATCAAGAGGCCACAACCACATGTATTGTAACAAATCATGCCTCAATCGTTGCCCAAGCCAACGAAGCAATTCCAGCAATAACTTCAAGTGGTAGTACAGCAATCAACACGTCTGGTGCTACAAGACAAACATTCAGCAACGAAACATCGGATAAGCAGTTAAAACTAAATGTAGAAAAATCAACTACATTTGAAAACTATATAAATGACAAAATTATCATTAAAAACATTTCAAAAGATAAATTTGCAGAAACAAGCTTACCTTCTCAAATAATTAAAACATTTGAAATTGGTAAACGTGCTCTCGACACAAATAAAGATCTAAGAGTCACATATCTAATTCCCAATAAATACAAAGATCAAACGTCAGACTTAGCTCTATATCAATATGATTTAAGTGAGAAAGTATATAAATTACTAGATGCGAGCCCAAACATAGTAGATAATAAAGCTTACTTTAATAGTAATACATCAGGTACAATGGCAATTCTCATCACAAACTACAAACGCGATATCCTAAAAACTCAAGAGTCATTATTTGAAATCAAAGATCAAACAGATCCAACACTTCCATGGTACTCATCATTTATGAAACAAGCACGAAAACTAGAAGTCATTAATATCACTGACCAAGCCCTCAGCAATGTCACCAGGGGTAAACTCAGCGATATGATTACCAAACTTCTCGAAATAGAATTAGACCAGCAAGCCGATAATCCATTTATCGATATATATAACGATAGTCCATATAAGGATTCTATTCTAACCCTCAAGAAACTCGGAGTCATCAAAGGTTACTCTGATTCAACATTCAGACCTTATCAAGAGGTCACACGGGCAGAAGCTCTCAAAATTGTACTTATGACTGCTGCGATTCCATCAAGTACGGAAAATTCAATTTTCGAAGATGTCACAAATGATCAGTGGTTTACAAAATTCATTATGGCAGCCAACAAGCTTGGTATAGTCAAAGGTTATCAAGATGGAGAGTTCAAACCATTCAAGACAATCACAATCTCAGAAATGACAAAAGTCTTACTCAAAGTCAAAGACCTCAAGGCCAACGCCTTAGTCAGTAAAAACCCATTTCAAAAACTCCTGGAAGCATTCTCATTCCGCTAAAGTCAAAAAGCCCCTGCGTGCAGGGGCTTTTTCCTTTTAAATAAGCCGAGTTCTGTTTTTGTGACAATTTATCTAGAACCAACATTTCTGTTGACCTCCAGCTGCAGGCAAAATATAAAATCAAAAAGAATCTAAAATAAATATATTTTCCCACCCTGCATTGCACCATGTAGGGTTTACCAGAATCTTATAGTCACCCATAAGTCCAAACCTTGGGTTTGCTTTTCACCTTTGGCAAGCAAGCTTGCTAGTATAGTCTCTGTGGCACTTTCCCTCACACAGAGTGTGGGCAGTATTTCACTGCTACATGATTCTTTACGGTGCTCGGACTTTCCTCACCTTATTCAGGCGCCATCACATTTAAAAGGACTACCTAATTATCTTACGGAAAACCACATCTGTCAACCTACAAACCCTCACAAAATTTAATTAAATTTAAGAATCATATATTATAAACAAAAGTTAACCATATTCTCATGAACAAAAAACTAAGCATATTCATCATCACATGCTTACTTGCGACACCTCTCGGCGCCTTTGCACAAATGCCAAATTTTGCGCTCAAACTCGAACACATAGAACAAAACACAAATATAGAACCTCTCTTCCAAAAACCAAACTTTCTCTTCAAACCGGCTCGCAACATTATTCAAGATGAAAGACAAAAACTCATAGAAAAAGAACAAAAACTTGAAAATAAAATCCATAAAGAAAGACAAAAACTCATAGAAACGGAGCAAAAACTTGAAAATAAAATCCATAAAGAAAGACAAAAACTCATAGAAAACACTTCTACAACGGAACCCACATCAACTCGACCCAAAATCGAACTCTTAAAACAATTCATCAAACAAGAAAACCAACAATTTCATACCCAACAACCCAAAAAAATACAAAAATTAATCAAGAGCAACCTCAAAGCTCCCAAAGAGATTCAATCCAAAAAATTCATTCTCACTATCAAATCCACAGATAATCCCATTACTGGAACTATCACAACCGGCTCTGACGGAATCCGAGTCCTCAAAATGAAAAATTTTACAGCAGATGATCAAATATCCGGAAGAATAGGCAATTCAATTGATTTCAAAACTCAATCTGCCAAAGACATCACCCTTATCTTTGAGATTCCATCAACCCAAGAGGACTTTCGACTGACTCTAAATGACAAAACATACAGTCTGACAACGGAGCAAATCAAAAACAAACAACTCAAAAACCCACAGCTCAATGCAATTAATATCAGGCACCTCACAAACAAAAAACTTCTCAAAGAAAGCAAAGACTACGTTTTCGAAAACACAAACAATGCAATCGATAAAAGACTCAAAGCTGCCAAACAAAAATTTAAAAACAAAAAAGAATGTCTAGAATTGGAAGCGCAACTCAAAAATATGGAATTTGATGGTTTTGAAAACAAAGCCGAGAACCTTTTCAGAATTCTCGAAATGAATCCAAACGAAACCATCTGCCGTGCTGCCAAAAACAACTTTCCTCGAATCAAACAAGAAGTAAACGAACTTAGGTTCAAAAATAAAAAAATCATGTTTCGGGACACAGCCGAGGGTTGGTTCAAATCACATATCGAACGTATCAGCCAAAGAAAAGTCAAAGGCCAAAAACTATTCGAAGGCTACAAAGACACGGCGGGTCGCCCAACAGGAGATTTTGGCCCACTCAACGAGGTACGCCTTGGAGAACTCCTCAAAGTTGCCCTCATCTCTGCAGGACATCAGGCAAATACCAACATCAGTAATGAATCTCTAACACAAGAGCACTGGGCCAATGGTTTTGCCCAAACAGCCAGCGATCTAAATATGTCCATATCATTAGATCTAAAAGATCTAAATAGAAGTGTCACCCGTGGACAGGTATTACAAACATTTGCCGAAAGCCTCATGCTTATAAACCCTCTAGATCCAGATGCAAACAAGCAAGTATGTGACTACGAACTTATGAGCCAAACATTCGCAGATTTTGACACAACTCACCCTCACAGCCTAGTTGCCTGTATCTTTGTCCAAGATGGCATTATAAAGGGCTCACAGGGCAACCTCATGCTCAATGGAGCCACAAACAGAGCCGAAATAGCCAAAATCCTCAACAACGTTATGGACAA
>CAYYFV010000061.1:0-3875 GCA_964471455.1 uncultured Candidatus Peribacteria bacterium
TTAGACTTCGACAGCTATTTAAATCAGTTTTCTGAACACTCTTCTGATATTTTAAAAATCAATGATAACTTGTTTTATCTGTATTTTATTTCAGATTTTGAAAGTCTGTATGTCTTCGAATATGCAGATTTGGCCGTGGAGTTAAAGGTTTCAAAATTTGAATCCTCACTTCAGTCTTCTATTGACAAGGTCTTGGAAAACATTGAGATTGCGGTGACTAATGTGGACTTATTTGAAACTAATTCGGAGTTTGACGTAGTTGAGCAAGCCTCTAGTGTGGATGCACTTGAACCGGAATTGGAGTCTAGTGATTCGGTAAATATAGTCCCGGAGGTTGGAGATTTTAATCAGGAGCTTATCATTGAACGGTCAAACGAATTGACTAGTGTGGCTAATCCAGTTGTAGAGGCCGCCGAGAATCTATATCAAGTAGAAAGCACCAATCTGAATTCAAATCAATATCGTCCTATAATTGCCGCATTTGAGTTGTCCTCTAATAACTTACTCTCCGACCTGGCTATTGTAAGCCGATACTATTTTGCGGAGTCTAAGCATTTCTATGTTGAATATTTAGATAAGAAGTCTCAGCCAAAAAGAGTCCTAGTGTCTTATGATGAGAACCTGAAGGTTATTGCTAGATTCGTCGAAGACGAGGTTATGGATTGGAAGTTAGTTTCTGGTGAAAACTTTATTTATGATCAGAAGCTGACACTCGTTGAAAAGTCTGGTGATGTGGTGGATATCAAAGAAGGATTTAGATTGTTTGAATCCCTACCTCTGGAATTCAGCCTGCAATACCCAATGCATATGTATTATATGAGAATTTCTGATCAATATGAATTTGCATCAGATCCAAATTTAGAGGCAACTACCTTTTCTGTCGAAAGACTTGATGGCTTTGATATAAATAATTTTTATAAAGTAGATACCAACCTATATTTTAATGGCCAGGAATACATAAAAGTGCTACCTCAGTTCTATGTCAGAATACTAAACTTTGGCCTGTCTCAAAGCGAACTAGACTATATTTTATCAACTATCAAATTGTTATCTCTATAAATTTATTAAAATTTTAGAAAATTAGATGTATACTGTTTATAGTTTTTAACTTTCCCCTTATGGAAGACAATTATTTTGAGAAATTCACTCAGGAAGCTAAGGCAGCTTTAGTTTATGCTCAAGAGAAGTCAGCAGAAGCAAATCTATCCTACGTTGGTACAGAACATATTCTACTTGGCATTTTATCACAAAGTAACTCGTTGGGTTCTAACATTTTGAATAGTTTTGGAGTGTCGACTTCCAATGTTGAGCTTGTCTTGAAAACTGTTGGCCGCTCCAAAAGCTCAACCCCGACTCCCCCATCAAAGGTAGGGGCTTTGAGTGGTTATGCTAAACAAATTATTGAAAATGCAGTGAGTTGTGCCTCTCGTTATGGGCATAACTTTGTTGGTACTGAGCATTTGCTCTTTTCCCTGGTTTCCCAAGAAAATACAGCGGCAACTGTGATTTTGGAAAACATGAAAATCACCCCAAAGCATGTGCAAAACCAATTAATTGATGCCTTCCAAAAAAACATCCCATCCAATGATGCTCAAAACCAAAATATGAATCCGATAGAGTTCTTCTTAAATGGATTAAATGGTGTTTTGCAGCAGGATAACCAAGCCCCCTACAAACAGAAATCTAGCAAGAAGAGCAAAAGTAAAACTCCGACCTTGGACTACTTTACTATTGATCTGAACGAGCAGGTCCGCAAAGGTAAAATCGATCCAATGATTGGTCGTGAGGTGGAGCTCGAAAGAGTCATCTCCATCCTGAATCGAAAGACAAAGAATAATCCTGTGCTAATTGGGGAGCCTGGTGTCGGTAAGACCGCCGTAGTTGAAGGTCTGGCGACCAAGATAGTTGAGGGAGTAGTGCCTCCGCAAATGAAAGATAAGCGGATTTTGTCCCTACCTTTGGGCTCCGTGATTGCGGGAACTAAGTTTCGGGGTGAATTTGAAGAGCGTATTAAACTCATTATCGAAGAGGCTACAAGTGTGCCAAACGTCATTTTATTTATTGATGAATTACATACTATTATTGGTGCGGGAAGTGCCGAGGGCTCGCTAGACGCTGCCAACATACTCAAACCAGCCCTCTCCAGAGGTCAAATTCAGGTGATTGGTGCCACGACCACCGAAGAGTACCGCAAGGCTATCGAATCTGATTCGGCTCTAGAAAGAAGATTCCAACCTATCAAGGTCGAAGAGCCAACCACCCCAGAGGCCATCGAAATATTAACTGGGCTGAGAGAGTCTTTTGAGGATCACCACAACCTGATGATCACCGATGAGGCTATCGATTCTGCGGTTAAATTATCAAGTCGTTACTTACCAGATAGGTTTCTGCCGGATAAAGCAATTGACCTGGTAGATGAAGCTTGTGCTCTCAAACGGGTGACTTCGCTTGAAAATCAAACTGAGTTGGATGACTTGCAAAAGAAGCTCTCCAAAATCACAAAGAAAAAGGAGGAAGCCGTCAGCGGACAAAATTATGAAAAAGCTGCGGAATATAGAGATAAAGAAGTTAAACTTCAGTCCGAAATTGAAAAGCTTAAAGTTGTTAGAACACCAAGAAATTTACGTAAACGAATTCAAACGGAAGAAATTGCAAGTGTCATAAATAAAATGACTGGTATACCCGTCAATAAACTGGTCTCATCTGACATGTCAAAATTGAAAAATCTTGAAGAGATATTACACAAGAGAATTATTGGTCAAAAAGATGCAGTCTCCAATATCTCGCGGGCTATTAGAAGGTCGCGTGCGGGGATTTCTTCTGCCAAACGCCCCATTGGTTCATTCTTATTTCTGGGACCAACTGGTGTTGGTAAGACAGAGTTGGTGAAAGCCATTGCCGAAGAGGTCTATGATGATCCCAAGGCTTTGATCAAGATCGATATGAGTGAATTTATGGAGCGCCACTCCACATCTAGATTGGTGGGTACTACGGCTGGGTATGTCGGATATGAGGATGGCGGTCAATTAACAGAGGCTGTTCGACGTAAGCCATATTCGGTTATTTTGTTTGATGAGGTAGAAAAGGCCCATCCGGACTTCTTCAATATTTTATTGCAAATTTTGGATGAGGGTGTTTTGACAGATGCCAAAGGTAAAAAAGTTGACTTCACCAATAGTATAATTGTCATGACATCGAATTTGGGAGCCAAGAAGCTCACAGATAAGGCTGCTCCAATTGGATTTAGCATTGCTGCCAGCAAAGAGGCTCAGCTACAGGCTGACTTCGAAAGTACTAAAGAAGAAATCATGAAAGATGTTCGGAAATTCTTTAGGCCGGAATTTATAAATAGAATTGATAAGGTTGTCATTTTTGACCCGCTGACTCATGATAATGTGACTGATATTGTCAAGTTACTTATGACCGACTTGCAGAAAAGACTCGATGAAAAAAATATTTCCATCAAAATTTCAGAGAAAGCCCTGTCGTTCTTAGCCGAGAAATCTTATGACGAAGAATATGGTGCTAGACCTGCCCGCCGTGTGATCGCTGATGAAATTGAAGATCCCATTACTCATATGATCCTCGATGCTGAAATCAAGCCCAAACAAACCATTTTGGTGGATTTGAAATCAAAGAAATTAACCTTTACGGTTGACAAACCAAAAAAGCTTGCTAAAAAGGGCAAATAAACTTGCATAAATCAGTATTTTATATATAATTGAGCAGATCTTATCTCTGCTCTTTTATTGTAGTCAAGGGTGGGTATGAGATAATTATAATTAACTGACTACAAACACATATAGTTATGAGTAACGAAAAAAAATTAATACCTATGGAAGAGTTGATTGTGGATTCACCGCAAATTTTCCTTC
>CAYYFV010000061.1:3914-6086 GCA_964471455.1 uncultured Candidatus Peribacteria bacterium
AGCGTGATTACTGTTCACAACAACCGAATCCTTGTAGATCTTGGAGGTGTATCTACTGGTGTAATTGCCGGTAAAGAAGCTGTCGATAGCATGGACACAATCAAATCACTTGCTGAAGGTGATGAGGTTTCTGCTTTTGTATTGGAGCCAGAAAATGATGAGGGTTTAATTGTTCTCTCTCTTCGAAGAGCTTCTCAACACAAAACATGGAAGAAGTTTGTGGCTATCCACGATAATAAAGAATCAATCCATGTACGGGTGACCGACGCCAACAAAGGTGGTCTACTTGTCGAGGTTGATGGTGTCAAAGGATTCTTGCCAGTAAGTCAATTGGCTCCAAAGCACTATCCCCGTGTAAACGGTGCCGACAGTGGCAAAATCTTATCTCGTCTGAACAAATTGATTGGGAAAGATATTCTGGTACGTGTAATCAATGTTGACAACGACACTAAGAAACTTATCCTTTCTGAAAAAGCCGCATACAACGAAAAAAGAAAAGAAGCGCTCAAGGGACTGGAAATTGGTTCTGTGGTAACTGGTGAAATATCTGGTGTGGTGAACTTTGGTATCTTCGTGACCTTCAACGGTTTAGAAGGCTTAGTACATATCTCTGAAATTGCTTGGGGTCATGTAGATAGCCCAGCCAACTATGGTAAACTTGGAGATAAAATCGATGTGAAAATTATCGGTATCGAAGGTGATAAAATCTCACTCTCTCTCAAGAAGATGATCGAAAACCCATGGGAAGAAATTGCCAAGGCCTACACTCCTGGAATGGAAATCAAGGGCAAGATATCTCGAATTACTGAATATGGTGCTTTTATCAACATTTCAGATGATATTAACGGTCTAATTCATATTTCAGAACTAAACGACCCACGTGTAAAAGATAATGACGAGTACAACCTCGAGGTCGGTGAAAAAATTAATGCGAAAATCTTACATGTCGATAAGGACAATCACAGAATTGGTTTGACTTTGCTCGATGCCCACTTGAACGAAGCAAACAAAGCTCCCGCAGCAAAAGCGGCACCTGCCAAGGCTGAAACTAAAGAAGAAACTCCAGCTCCAACTGCAGCTGCAGAGACTACTTCTGAAGTGTCAGAGCCAGATTCGTTTGAGTCTATCAAGCTATCCAAGACTGCTCAAAAAGCACTAGAGAAAGCTGGTTACAGCACTTTGGCTGATGTAAAAAAACTATCAGAAGATCAGCTTTCAGAAATTGATGGCTTGACTGCTGCCTCCGTCAAGAAAATTCTTGCATAGTGAATCTTGATTTTACTTTTTTAAAAGCCACCATCTGGTGGCTTTTTTCTTTACTTAAGCTGTGAAATTATCTAGAATGGTAAACGATATTTAATCTTATTTATGGCTATTAAACTTTCTGTACTTGCCGAGGATCTCAATAGCAGTGTTAGCGAACTCAAAAGTCTTCTTAAAAAATACGATTTTGATTGGGATGATAATAACGAAACAGTTGATTCTGATATTGCCGAATTGCTTGAGCAAGAACTAGGTACAAAGAAAACATCCCTGGATGAAGTTGTTGATAAAGTTGAAAGTACGCTAGAACGTGAAATTGTAAAATCTCAAAGAAAACAAGTCGCCGGTAAATCTACAAGCTCGTCTTCGAAATCGTCTGGTCCAACTGTCAAAACTGACTTTTTGGAAATGAACGAAAGCATGTCGGTCAAGGAACTTTCAGAAAAAACTGGTATCAATGCTGCAAAATTAATTGGAGAATTGATGAAGAACGGTATTATTGCCAACATTAACCAGCAGTTAGACTATGAGACTACCGCCTTGATTCTTACTGACTTTGGTATTGTGGTCAAGAAATTAGCCCACAGTTCGAGTTCACAAGAACTCATGAGTCAGGATATATCTCAGATAATTGGTGAGGATGAGTCTGGAGATTTGACTGAGAGACCACCAATTATTACAATTATGGGTCATGTTGACCATGGTAAAACCAAACTACTAGATACCATTCGTAATACAGATGTGGTAAGTGGTGAGTCTGGTGGAATTACTCAGCATATTGCGGCTTATCAAATTGAGCATAATGGGCGTAAGATTACATTTTTGGACACGCCTGGACATGAAGCTTTTACAGAAATGCGGTCGCGTGGTGCCAGACTTACAGATATTGCAATTCTTGTTGTGGCTGCG
>CAYYFV010000062.1:0-6034 GCA_964471455.1 uncultured Candidatus Peribacteria bacterium
GAAGTTAAAACAAAAACTACTGGGAATTTTAGTTAAAAGCACTTAAACCTAGACAAAAATCAGTTTTACGTGTATAATTAAGCAAAAGTTAAAAACCCCTCCCAATGCCTATCAAGTACCCTTCACATATTGACAAAGCAGATCATATTGCTGTCTTAGACAAATTGGCAGATGCCTCCAATCAAGGTTTGCTTAGCAACTGTTATGCTCATTTAGATTACGCATTAAACACAGCTCCATCTAAAGAGCTTTATGATCTTTCTAAAGATTTTTTGGATCTCATTCTCGATCCGGCTCTAGATCCAAAAGATTTAGCAGACAAGCGCTACGAATTTCTTGATCAATACGCGAGCCTCCAGGATGCCATCATCAACCAGCCAACTGAAGACATTCCAAATATAGATTCTCCAGTTAGAAAAGTTTCAACCATCCAAAGCCACGTCTTAAACAAACTCAAAAGAGTTCTCGAAACTCCAGAGTCCAAATTGGTTACAGAAAACAAAGCTTTGCAAATATGTCATGATCAAATGCAAGACATAGTCAACTTTATAGATAGTATGAAGCAGCAAATTAAATCCATAGCTGTCTTCAATAGTCTGTCAGAAGAGGATTTAGATACATTATCTCATTTGCCAGTCACATCTACAGATTTCGACACCCTTTTAAATCACTTCTTAACTCTGCATAGTATCAATCCAAGTCTAACTGAAGCAACTCAGCTAAGAAATATCTTGATTGATATGGATCAAGCTGCCAACAAATTTATAGAGATAACTGAATCACTAGGGGATTTATTCGAAAATGGACAGAATGAGGTCAATAAATTACGTGCCGAAAAAAGACAAACTCAAGATCTTGAGCATGAAATAGGATTGTCTCTAGACATTGGCACTCATTTCACATTCGATGATCCAGATACAGGCCACAGAAAATCATGTACCTTGGTCAACAAGCAAGCTATTTACATGCAAGACAATCTAGATCTACTCCAGGATGAATTAAGACACCAGCACAACCTAGCATTACAAATGCTAGCCGGAGAGCCAGATCCCAGACAAACTCTCGAAGATTTAATTGACTCAGAAAATCCAATCGACGATGCTGATTTGGAGAATCATATAGAGGAAATCCGTGAACTCAGAAACCAAATTCTCATGCAACAAGATCTTTCTACGGATCCAAATGTCTATACCACATTTGAATTAGAGTTCACTTTTGAGCTCGAAGATGGATCTACTATCATTCTCAATCGCAAAGAACTGGAATCTGAATTCAAGAATCTTAATTTTCTTGAGGCCATCGACTCCAAGAAAAAGCTTGAGGATTCAATTAGTTTCACTATTTACGGTCAAACCATCCATGCCCGCAGCGAAGATGGTCCGGGGACCATTCTCACACAACGCTTTGGAGCAACAGAACCAACTTACAAAGATTTTGAAGTTATAGACATAACTGATGACCAAATCACTCTCGATCAACCAATTCAAGTGCCGGGACCTGAATCATCAGAAATGATTGAAAAATCAACCATGTCTCTGGCCGAATTTGCCCGTTGGTTCAAATTACACATCGTCGAACAAAAAATGGACTCCTCTGATGCCAGACAAGTCTTAGCAAAACAGCCAGAGATTCTCAAAAATAAATATCCCGATACTTCCCCAGAAGAACACATTTTCTCCGATCAGCCAATTCGAATAGAAAAAGGCGAGCAACTAATCGCCAGAGATGGATCTACCTATACTATTACAGATATAACAGAGGACGAAAATGGCAATGAGTTGATCTCACTTGACGACGGCAGAACTATGCCTGTCTCGGATTTTGTTAAATTCTGTAAAGACTACGAATTAGAAAGCCTGCCGGATCAGATCCTTGCTCCAGATGGCACTTTGATTGACAACCCCGCAAAGAAGAAATCTAAGTCCGTCAAAGAAGAAATCGAAAAAAACGGAGGGAAATTTTGGCAATATTTACCAAGAATCAACATTTTCCAAGACCCACTTGATTTACTTGGTCTAGAGTTTATGACCTACAACGATTATGCAGCGATTGGATCGATGCTTACAGAGACAGTTACTAAGCATCTCGAGCGTGCCGAAAAAGAACGTCTCAACCGAATAGGTTGCAACCTCCCGGGTGAAGCTGGTAAAAAATTCTCCGATTCACAAGATTCCATCAACAAAGAAAACATCCAAAACGAAAAAGACCGTATCGCCCCCAACACCATCGCAGAAGTCACAGAGATGCTCGCCAAAGCCCCAGACCGTTATAAGGCTCGAGCCCACATGGACTTCCTTGCTGATTCAGGTTCTCTGGATCTCACAAGCACCGCTCTACACAACAGGCTGAACAAACTCCTCAAAAAACACGCCCAAGAAATTCGTGATAATATTCCCAAGGGTCACAAATTGCGTGATTATCAAATTAAAAATGGTTTTAATGCTTTTGGTAAGCAAGGTAAGCCGGCTGCCATAGATGCCCTCAACGCCCTCTACGGTAGTGGAAATGGTGAGTCTATCTCAAAAAATAACGACTCTAACTACGAAAGTGAATGTTCTTCTTGGGGTAATCTCATCCGCGAGGAATCTCAAAAAGAAGGTTTCAAGGCTACTCAAGAAATGCACGACCTTTTATATGAATGCCATAAGGGAAAACAAAACATTAATCCCGCTCAGTACCAAGGTTACCTAGACTTTGTAATGATGAGTCCTCACCTCGATGAAGTAGAAGATGCAATATTCTACATAATTGCCGGTATGGCAACCAAAAACAAAAATGGTCAATATCTACTCACAGAGTCTTACCTAAGTAAGCTCAAAAGAAATGATCTTCCTGCCCTTGATTATCTTGTTCGTTTCACTAGAACGAGATTTGGACGTAAGGTAAAACTGTCCTCCGTGGCTTCAGAACTTTTATCTGAATTCAGTCCAAATTTTAAAAAGGGTCTTGATGGCAATAACAGATACGACATTGACAAAATGCGGCAGTTCCTTTTCTGCGACGTCCTCTCACACGAAAAGACCTATGCTAGAGTTCAGAATGCTTTTGATGCCAATACACACTGGGACAAGGATCACACGCCTTACACATTCCCAGCTGCAGATCCGGGAGTCATGAAAAATATTCTAAAAATTGATGCTCAATACGGAGACAACTGTCGTATGGGTAATGCTCAAATTCATAATTGTTTCCAGGGGTTTTATCAATCAATAAAAGCAATTCGCCAAGCTAATTTAGATCCAAGTGCACTCAAAAGCTTTGGGGATCTATCTGAATATCACTCTAAAAAAGATCCTGCAAAAGCTGAGCACTTGTCCAAGGTACTTGGGTCTTGGTACTTTCTATACGCCCACGGTAATCAAAATATCCTCAAGGCCTATGGTGATAAAGCAAGTAGTATAGCTGGGTCGTTTAGCTCAATTAGTAACAAAAAGAAAAAGCCCCTCGACGAGGTCGCCCAAATGATCCGCCCAATTATATCTCACTACTTCTCAGATAACGACAATGATCTGACCCCATATATTATGGGCGACAAGCCAATTCCAGATGAATTAAAAAACTTAGTCCTAGACTTTCCATTTCTTCTTATGCAAAAAGTCGCCGCAGACAAAGATAATGCCATTCTATCTATTCTCACAGGCAAGTCAGCCCCAGCAGCAAAGCCTCAAAAGAAGAAGAAAGCACCTATGCAAATACCCGAGCCATCACCCAAGGAGTCAGACTCTAATCAAATTAAGAGAAGAAGAGCTGCTTAGAAGCAAAACAAAAGCCCCGAGGATCGGGGCTTTTTTCATATCAAAAATCAAAAGCAATACTTAATAAGTATGAATTCAAACTAGACTTGAGTCTCTGACACAATTTGTGTGACAAAGTCTTCCAAGCTCATCTCAGTTTGTTCACTTTGGCCATATCGGCGCACAGTCACTCCTCCGTTTTGCATTTCTTTTTCACCCAGGATCAACTTGACCGGAACTTTCTTAGTTTCGCTCAAGCGCACATTCTTAGAGAGTGAGTTCTCTGGGTCCAGAATTTGCACTCTTAGACCCGCCTCCTCCAGAGTCGATACAACTTGCTGCCCATACTCACCAAAGGTGTGAGACACGCAAATAACATCCACCTGCACGGGTGCCAGCCACACAGGGAAGGCCCCGGCATAGTGTTCTATCAAAAACCCAATCAATCTTTCGTGAGTACTCAACGGAGCTCTGTGGATACACAAAGGAGTTTTCTCCGATCCATCTGCATCTGTATAGGTTAGATTAAACCTAGCTGGGACCGCAAAATCAATTTGATTAGTTGAAAGGGTGAATTCACGTCCAATTGCAGACCAAATTTGCACATCAATCTTTGGGCCATAGAAAGCAGCTTCATCATCTTCCTCTACAAATGGTACACCAGATTTGACCAAGGCACTACGGACCATTTCTTCACATTTAAGCCACTGCTGCTTATCATCGACATATTTTTTGCCCAGTCCTTCATCTGAATGTTTTGATAATCGCATTTGGTACTTTTCGATTCCAAATAACTTAAAGTAATACATGTATAAATCGATAACCTTTGCAAACTCTTCTTCGAATTGTTCATTTGTGCAGTAAATATGTGCATCATTCATACACATAGACCGAACTCTCATAAGCCCAAATAAGCTCCCAGAGCCTTCAAAACGATAACAAGTTCCGTATTCTGCAAGTCTTATTGGTAAATCTTTGTAACTTTTGGGGGTGGCCCCAAAAACTTTGTGATGGTGCGGACAGTTCATAGCCTTGAGATAATACTTTTCATTATCCATTTCCATAGCCGGGTACATACTTTCTTCATAGTACGGCAGGTGTCCTGAACGTAAATATAATTCTTCTTTGGCAATATGTGGGGTTCTTACCATTTGGTAGCGCATTTCTTTTTCCTTTCTTTTGGCAAGTTTTTCCAGCTCTTCAACTAGAATAGTACCGTTTGGTAGCCACAAAGGCAGCCCAGCTCCAACTTCTTCGTCGAAGGTGAATAGTTCCAGGTCTTTGCCTAGCTTCCTGTGGTCACGCTTGCGGGCTTCTGCCATCATTTTCTCGTAATCTGCTAGTTCTTCTTGGGTCTCGAAACACAGTGCATAAATCCGAGTGAGCATAGTGTTATTTTCGTCTCCACGAAAGTAAGCACCAGCAATCGATTCTAATTTATAGGCACCAATATCTCCAGTATGTTCGGTGTGTCCACCTCCACAAAGATCTACAAATTTCACATCTCCAGTCTGTGGTAACACGTTTTCGTAGAAGGTAACTTCGCTTACACCCTGAGAAGCAAGCTTATCGATTTGGTCTACTTTGTAGACTTGTCCCATTTGATCATAAAAGTTTCGAGCCTCTGCAATTGGCACTGTTCGTCCAACGAACTTTTGTCTTTGGGCTGCAATTTTTTTCATTTTCTTTTGAATCAATTTAAGATCCTCGGGAATCAACGGTCTAGGTAATTCAAAGTCATAGTAGAAACCATTATCTACAGGGGGGCCAAAGGCCAGTTTTGCTTCTGGAAACATATCCAAAACAGCCTGGGCCAAGACATGCGCACCAGAGTGACGAATTTTGTACAGGCGATCATACTTTTCGTGTTGTACACACATTTTTAACTTTCTCTAATATAAACCAAGACTAACCTGCTTGTAAACGAAAATGTACATAAAAAGCCTCACACTCAATAATTTCCGCGGATTCCAAACTCACCAGCTGGCGTTCGCTCCATCCCAGGGACTCAATATTTTTGTCGGCGACAACGGAGTTGGCAAAACTAATATTCTCGAAGCTATTTATTTGCTTTGTTTTCCGCGCTCTTTTCGAACACGATTAACCGAGTCACTCATCAGGCATGGATCAGACCACTATCTCATAGAAGCTGAATTCGACAACTTTAATAATCAAACTGCAGTCCTAGAAGTCTTTGAAAATCAACCCCAAACCAAGCAACTCAAGCTCGGCGCCCAAACCAATCCCTCTCGCAAAATTTACCAAAGAAATCAAGTCGACATCGACCTCAAGCAGTTTTT
>CAYYFV010000063.1:0-1756 GCA_964471455.1 uncultured Candidatus Peribacteria bacterium
CACCCCAAGAAAAAGCTTTTGAATTACTTTCTGTAGAAAATACTGCTGAACTTACTTTTAGCTCTGAAAATTTGCGAGCTGAACATAAAATGTTTTTTTTGAACTCTGGAATTGTAGATTTAAGAGGTGGGCTTTTATGTAATTTGTTTGCTAATAGAATTAATTTATTGGATGTTGATGTGAGGGATTTGTCTAGATTGCATGTGAAGGAATTGGTTTTGGATAATTGTTCTGTGGAAGTGTTAAGTGGGTTGGATTTAGAGTCTTTGACGGTTTTGCGGTGTTTGCAACTGGAAGTGGTGGGTGATGATTGTATAGTGGATGTGACTTCTTTTAAAGCATGTCCTAGTATAAGATCTATTCCAGATGTGTTTAATATAGATAACAGTAGGCTTTTGAAGGTTTTGTAATTGAGGTTTTTTTGGTTGGTCAGTTTGACTTCTATAGTGTTTTGTGTTAATTTTGTCAATGATTATTGAAATTTTATTATTGTTAATTGTTATTGTAGAATGTGTTTGTAATGGTTAAGTTAATATTGTTTATATGCGACTGATTAAGAGGATTCAAGATGGTCAATTGATCAAAGAAACGTCTCAGATTGAGAAGAGGGAGGCTGTGAGGGTGATTTTGACAGATGAGAATGGATTGATTCCTATTTTGTTTGTATCTAAATATAATTATCACAAGTTGCCTGGTGGGGGTGTGGATGCTGGTGAGGATCAGCACGAAGCTCTAATAAGAGAGTGTTTGGAAGAGGTTGGGTGTGAGATAGAAGTTGAAGGTGATGTTGGTCAGGTGATTGAATATCGTTCGGAATGGGATTTTTTGCAGACTTCTTTTTGTTATAGTGGGAAGGTTTTAAAAAAAGGAACTCCTAACTTTACAGAAAAGGAAGTTCGTGAAGGTTTTGAGTTGCGGTGGATGGATCTGGATACAGCTATAGAAACAATTAGGACAGATGGGCCAACTAACTATGCTGGTGGATTTATTCAAAAAAGAGATTTAGAATTTTTATTGGCATTTTGGGGTCTTTAGAGCTTGTGTTTTTGTTTTTTTGGGTTTTACGCAGTTTTGTTTCTAATAAAACACCAAAGGTGTCCTTTTGGTACTTATATATTTGGAATGCGTACATAAATCATTTTTGAAAAATTGCCTTATATTATCTAATTGATTAAAATAGAATTAATACTAATTGAATTGTTTTTGGGTTTCAAGTTGTGTTTCTGGAGATCTGAGATATATTCATGTATTTTACTTCGTAACATACAGACACAGAAATTGACAAATGTGTGTTTTCAGTGTACTTTTGCCAAGAGATTAATGAGTTTAGAAATGATAAAAAACATGTCTACGAATGGTGGTCATATTCAAGAATTTAGGTCGAATGCTTATCAAGATTTTAAAATAAAACAGGCTGACTTTGCTAGTGTTTGGAATGCTGCCTTATATACTGAATTATATCCAGAATATACTAAGTTTAAGGCTGAGATAGTAGCTTTGATAAGAAAGTATACCCAAGTAGAGCAAGCAGTAATATTAGATTCTTGTTGTGGTTCTGGTTTTTTGTCTAAGGATTTAGCATTGGAGGGGTTTAATATTGATTTTGCAGATAAAGATCCTAGTTTTGGTGTAGATTTCATGCGTGAATTAAACAAGAAATTATGCTCACCTAAGTCAATCATTCCAGCCCAATGGAGTGAGTACCCAGAACATGATTTCTTATCGAAGAATAAGAATAATTATGACTTTGTGATTT
>CAYYFV010000063.1:1766-6014 GCA_964471455.1 uncultured Candidatus Peribacteria bacterium
ATGGGCTATTCGAATAATGAGGGTTCGTTTGAAATTCCTTGAATTTTATTCGCCAGTGAAAGTGCGGTTTTACATTCGTCAAAAAGGGTGCGGTTTTACATTCGTTAGAAAATACATGATTTTTTATCGAATAATAAGAATAATTATGATTTTGTGATTTGTCGTGGAAATTCCTTTATTTATGCATCTGGGGGGATCAACACTGAGTTTACTCCTAATCGAGAGGTTGCAGAGCGAAGATATATTGAAGCCTTGCAAGGTATTAATTATGTTATGAAACCAGGAGCATTTTTATACTTAGATAAATATAAGGATGCAGAAAAGCCTTTTAAATGCAGCGTTGGTTTTGATACCGTCTCTAAGAAGGATATTATTTGGTATTGTAATAGAAAAGCTGAGGCAGGTTTTAGAGAAGCCTCTATTGGTTTGGAAGACGATAAAAATGCTTATGTACATCGTTGTGATGATTTGGACAATCAACTCTTAGTGCAATCTGCAGTAACTGCAGGATTTAAAGTTAAGGAGATTGATTTAGTATATGAGAAAAATTTTAGCGTTTTTTTGTTAGAAAAACTTGATAACTAGTGAATTATGTCTTTTAAATTGCAATTCCCTTTTTTTTGTAAGCATAAAAAATATGTTTATTTGGATTCAGCTGCAACTACGCAGGTACCTGAGACGGTTATCAATAATCTTATACAGAACTTAGCTTTCAAATCTTCGATTGGAAGAAGTCAAAATAAAATTGTCGATATACAAGAACTTAAATATAAGAATGCTGTTAGTGAGATTGCTGCCTTTATTAATGCAGAACCAAATGAACTGGTTTTTGTTAACAATTCAACTGATGCTGTGAATGTTTTTGTAGATGCACTTATTGATAGTTTTGTTGCAGGAGATGAGATTATTGTTTCTGATGCTGAGCATAACTCCAACTTGTTAGCATTTTCTAGGTTATTAGAAAAAGGATGTATTATAAAAGTTGTTAAAACTTCTGAAAATGGTGTGTGTGTGGATGAGTTTAAAAGCTTGTTATCTTCTAAAACTAAGTTAGTTGCCCTTTTTCATGTTTCAAACGTTTTGGGTGTTATAAATAACATAAATCTTTTGTCTAAATTGATTAAGGACAACAATCCAAAAAGTCTTTTTCTGGTGGATGCAGCACAGTCTATTGCACATTTGCCAATTGACGTGAAAAGAATAAACTGTGATGCTTTATTTTTTTCTGCTCATAAAATGTATGGTCCAGATGGAGTAGGTGTTTTATATATCAATTCCAAGTTACATTCACTTTTGAGGTCAGTTAGAATTGGTGGTGGTACTATTACTGATCTAGAGTTACTAGATAATTCATCTGAGCTGACTTTTGATTTGATTACACCAATTAAGGCTCTTATGGGTGGGACTATTAATTTAGTAGGAATTTTAGCTTTGGCTCAAGCTGTTAATTTTATTAAATCAATTGGACTCGCTAAGATACGTGCTCATGAAACAAGACTCTTGAACTTATTAATTGAAGGCTTAGACAAACTAGATGCTTGTAGAATTATTGGTCCTAGTGATCTAAATAAACGTTCTGGATTAGTCAGTTTTGTAATTGATGGTGTTGATTCTTTGGAATTGCTTGAATATTTAAAGCAGAAAAACTTTTGTATAAGATATGGTTCCCATTGTGCATTTTTGCTGCAAAAGAAACTCAAGCAGGAATCAATTAGAGTCAGTTTTGGTATATATAATGATGAAGAAGATGTAAATAAGTTGTTATTTGCTATTAATAGTTATATTTCTAAATCCAAGGGTATAGCTACAAATGAAAATTTTGATTTTTATAAAGATATGGAATTTAATTCCAAGGATACAGTTGTAAAAAGAGTAGATGAGATTTTGCGTCAAGTTTTTTCTTTAATTGATGATAAGCAAGAAACGGAGGTTGTTGTTATGGCTGGTCATTTTTTGGCGATACCAGATGCTGAGACTAACTCTTTTTACCCAAGTATTAAGGGCTTGTTACCATCTCGTATGGATTCCACATTAGATGAATTTGGTATGCGAGAATTTCCTTTAGAAACTTTAGAAATCGGCTCTAAAATTTTAAAACAACTTAAAAAAGCTAACGTTAACTCTAAGATGTTTGTCATTGCTAATGATACAACTGGAATTAATGAGTTTAAACGTGCAAAAACTAATGTATCTGAAAAGGCAGTTAATGAATATATATTAGAGTTTTTAGAACGGTTTGGAACAGGGGATTTGCCTGATGTCTATTTAGAAGTTTTAAAAGAACATGGATTAGGTTTGGATGACGTTATTAGATTTAAAGATGGAAATTACTTTTGTAGAGAAACTATTTTAAGATCAAGATTCAAGGATTTTATAACAGCAAACAAAGATTATTTTAACGGTTTGCTAAATTATGGTCTAGATGCATCTGGAGCTTTTAGTTTGGAGATACCGATTCTGCAAACTCCAGACTTAAAAACATGTGTTTTTAATACTTTCAACTCAAAAACTGGAGGCAAGTTCTGTACTGTGGAGGTTGCTGAACTCTTAGGAGAAATTTTTGGTAAAGCAGATACTATAAATTTCAAAAGAATATCTTCTATGATAAAAAATCCAATCTTAAAAAAGAAGCATAGAATTTGTATCATGTTAACTCCATATATGTGTAATAATGCAGTGAATTCAGCTGCAGAATTGTATTACAAATTGTTTCACCAACAAAAAGCGGATTTTGACTTTAGCTTTATTAACCTAGGGCTTGGTTCTAAGCCAAAAGATAATTTAAGAGCTGGAGCACACATGTACTGCTTAAGTAGTTTAGATTTGTAATTGAGAACTATTTGCTTCCGCCCTTTTAAGGATTTTGTTAGTCTTTAGAGACTGTCTTTAGTGTTTAGATGCTGTGTGTGGCTGCATGAAAAAAGGACCTAAACCTAGGTCCTTTGTTTGTAATTTGCTTGTAATTGCTTGGAGTTTACTGATTAGGCTCTAGGGGAGGCATTGGGTGTGGTTGTTTGAGATCTTCTAGCACTGGTCTTATATCTGCATATTCAGCTTTTAATTGTCGACCTAGTTGTTTTAGTTTTGGCATGTTAGTTGAACTATCTGCATTAATTATATCTAGTACTAGGGCTTTGTGTGCATCTGATAGTTCAGATTTGGTTACTGCATTTTGAAATTCTTTTATTTTATATACTGGGTTTAAGATTTTTAATGATAAGTATGACCAAGCTTTTTCTAAGTCAATTGCTTGCTTAGTGTTGTTGATAGTCTTTATATATCCGTTTATGGCTTTTGTCTCTTCTTTTTCTGATGCTGTGTAGAGAGCGTGCTTTTGTATAAGCTCAATAGCTTTGTAGATGTGTTTGCAATTAGCTATGGCAGATACAAGATTGTTGAATTCAGATAGGTCTGGTGTGGCTTTATCAATTGGTATAGAGCCGCATGTGTCTATGTACGAAGCTGTAACAAGCCAGTCAATTTGTTTGTTAGTAAGTTGCTCGAATTTCTTATGTGCGAGGCCTGTGTGAATTTGATCAAAATTGTGAGCTTGTTCATGATGGTCAATCGCTACAAAGATATCTGGGTCTAAGTGTTGTGTTAGTTCATGGAAGTCCTTTTTTATTTTTGTAACAGCAGCCGCTCCATGATTGACTCTTGCTTTGCCTTCCTCTTTATGAAAATAGCCAATTTTTTCTATTTGCTCTGTATCCATATACTTTTCTACAGTTTCTGCTGAGTAGATTTGTTCTGTGTTGAAACTAGCATTTATGACTCTTTCCATGAATTCATCTAGATTGATTTGTTCTGGGTTTGGAGTTGAGTCTGAAGTCTGATCTTCTGGAGACTCTGTTCGTGTAATGCGCAATAAGTCTTGTTTACATAAATCATGGAGTAGAGCATATCTTTGTAAACTTGCTTTTTTGGCCATTCGATCCTTTAGGTTCTCTGAATGAGCAATGTTTTTTATATGTTGTTTTGCATTTTCAGATATACTCTCTTCGTAGGTGGGAGTTTCGTTTGTTAATTCGTCAATGCTTTGTATTATTAAATCAATGTGCCCATGCATGAGGATACTTTCATTATGATGGGCACCTTTTTGGGGAACATTCATTCCTTTTCTAATCAAAGCTTGTAAGGTTTCGGAGTCAAAGAGTTGCTCGATTAACTTACTTAACCGTTCTGGCAGTTCATTAGCGATAAGTGGTTGAGGATCAATTGATAGCATAGTATGACCCACAGACCCTT
>CAYYFV010000064.1:0-5834 GCA_964471455.1 uncultured Candidatus Peribacteria bacterium
AACAATACACAAGCTCTTAGACAATTGATACAGATAATTGGCATGGAGGATAAAGTCTTCCAGAGAATACAGAAAAGGCTAAAAAGGTTGCAATCCGACAGCCCTATCGACCCAGCTTCGATTAGTGTGAATAAGAGCTTTTATACATTAGAGCAGTTTCAAACCGAAGAAGTTCAAACCGAATCTTCACATACAGACGTAGCAATCTTAAATAAGCAAACAACCAATAATAAATCTAGTTCTTGGAACTTCTCATCGAAATGGTACAAACTTGCAGTCCCGTTTCTGTGCCTCGGAGCCTATTTTATAAATTCTACCACCAACACTGCTAATCGAACAATTACAAGCACTTCTATCAGTCAAGATTATCAATTTCTAAGCCCGCAATTACCAGGTGATATAGCTATAGAGGTTCCACCAGAATTATACATTTCCCTTGATCACTTCATTCGCGAAGCTCAAAAACGAAATATAGTATTACAAGCCTTGGGAGTCGATGAAATCTTCACAGAAATCCAACCCCAACTCACACATTTATCAGCAGAAATGAAATTACCAGTCATAACTAATCTGCTGTTCGTCGATCAACACACTGGTTACTCTTTTGGTATAGGGCCAGCAAAGCCAGAAGTTGATTCTGCATTAAAATTTTCCCAAAAAACAGGTAGTCCATCTTTTACTTATGATCAGCAGGGGATACGCTTTGATGGTAAGGTTTTTGTATGTGAAACCCAGGTTTATGGTTATGCTGTTGCTTATACTGTTGAAAATACAAAACGCCTCTTTTTTCTTCGAACTGAGCTTGATATTTGTAGTAACTTTCAGAACTAACATACATCTTGACCCCAGACCATCCTACCGGGGGTGGTCTTTTATAGTAGCTTGACACCCCAGCCCATATTGTGATATTTAACGCCAGGTGGTATCTCCTGATCAAATAAATATATTTTAGATAAGTCATATGAATACAATGACAAAAAGCCCCATAAATAGAGCAGAAACCACAAACTATAGTGAGTTGCTGCTGCCAGCTCACGCCATGTGGTTTTTGAGGGCAAAATCACTCGATATTTATTTTACAACAGAGACTGGAGAGCGCTTTTCTGAGCAAGATTTTGCAAGCTTATCATACAGCGACCAACAATACTACATATCCCATATCCAAAAAACAGTACAAGCAACTCTTGAATCACCAACACATCAGCAAACACGTAGATCGATGCTTCTCACAGATATTGAGCTGCTCAATTTTACAAATTACCTCAAGCTGTATCTTTCTGACATAGCAGACGAAGAGCAGGGCAGCAGATTCATTGAATATCTAGAAAAAAATATAATCAATGCCACTACTATATATCAGCACCAAGACAAAATTCAGGTCATTTTACATCTTATAGAAACTCATACAGATCTCAAACAGTATAGCCGCAGCTCTAAAGAGATGTTTATCAAATCAGTCAAATATTTAAAACAGCTTGAACAATTCATTCCGGCTCCGGTTATACAACCCAACCCTTGCCCTGATCCATTTGATAGCGATATGCACGATAGAACAGTCATAGATAGTAAACCTCCGGTTAATATGGAGGGTTTGCAAGATGAGACGCTAATAATAGACACCCGAGAAAAACAACGTTCGCTCATAGCTAGACTGCTAAAAAAGCTCAATATCTTCAATACACTGATCAAATAAATACCTTTTCATCCCTCATTCACATCTTTGATGCTTTACTCAGCCTCGAACTCAACCTCAAATTCACCCAGCTCGACCTCTACTTCTATTTGTTTGGCATCTCGCCAAACTTTTAGGTTAACTTTTTGTTTTGGTTTATAGCGAGAGACCTGTTTTTGCAGGGAAGTCTCCCGATTTATCGGTACATCATTGATCGCCAAAATAATATCACCACTTCGCAGGCCAGCCTCATCAGCCGGGCCACCCTTGACCACAGCTCGAAATCCAGAGGCAATATCATCTTGCAAAAAAGCTCCATAATCGACGTCCAAATCTAGCTGCTCGGCAATTTGCGGGTTGATCTCTACATATCTGACTCCAAGCATTGGTCGCACGATTTTACCATACTCCAGAACAGCCTCCACTAAATTTTTAGCCTCGTTGATAGGTATAGCAAACCCAATACCATTTGCCGACTGGGCAATCGCTGTGTTGATGCCAATCACTTCACCATTCAGGTTGACCAGAGGCCCCCCAGAATTACCGGGGTTAATGGAGGCATCAGTTTGTAGCAAGTTTGACAGCTTGTCTGCAGTACCCATCCCGTTAGATGCTGTAATAGACCTCCCCAAGCCAGAAATGATCCCACTTGTAGTCGTGTTATCGAATTCACTCAAGGCATTTCCAATTGCAATCACCTTAGATCCAACTGACAGTGAATCAGAGTCACCCAGACTCACCACAGATAGACCTGATGGCCTTTTACTCAAGTCCTCATCCATAAACAATTGCACAAAGGCGATATCATTCAGAGGATCTTTACTCAAAACCTTAGCATAAAGTTCATTTCCGTCTGCCAAAACCACAGAGTACTCTGCAGTAGCATCATCTATGACATGCTTATTCGTCAGAACCAGTCCTTCTGTCGATATAATAAAACCAGTTCCACCACCGACTTTTTGTCTGGGCAGATCAGGAGTATCTGCCTCCTGAGATCGATTTATACCATCGGGTTGCCCCAATCTACCAGGCATACCAAATCCAAATTCAGAACCAAATAAATCAAACAAACTCACAGGTCTGCGCATGGCGGCTAATTGCTTAGATGCCACAATGCTCACCACACTTGGATTAACCTTCTCGATAGCATCAATTGTCAGGGATTCCTCAACAAAAACCGAGTGCGAAGTCTGGGCAATATCAGGCCGTGTTTGTTCCGGCGCATCCAGACCTACACCCAAAAAATATCCGGCCAATCCACCAGCCGCTGCCAAAACAAAAACACTGACATATATCTTAACAAAATTGATTTTCTGCATTTCAAGGGGATTATATCAACTTTTATTCTACCGCCAAAAAATCTAACCGCAAGTTTAATTTATAAGTTTTTTAATCTCCAAAGCCAAGGTCTCATTGCACATCTGTTGATGTAGTTTACTCAAAAAACCAACCAAAACCTGACAATCATCCAGAGCTCTATGTCGGTTTGCGATCTGTAGGTCCATTCTAGCAGCCACGGAGTCCAGGTTGTGCTTACGATGTTCTGGAAAGAGCTTGCGTGAGAGTCTGACAGTACATAGTTTGGGCATATCCAATTCAAAGCCTTCACGTTTGAGAGATTTTTTCAAAAAGTTATAATCAAAGTTAACATTATGTGCCACAAACAAACCGGGCTCCAAGAAGTCATTCAGATCCTTAGCAATCTCCGAAAAACCAGGCATTTTTGAGACCATTTCCGGTCTAATACCAGTGAAGTTCTGAATGAAGTAGGGAATAGTTCTCTGCGGATTGATCAAAGTATGGAATCTCCCCACTTCCTTCAGACCTATAGTCTTCAATACCGCAAGTTCAATCACTCTATCAGATTGTGAGCTCGGTCCGGTAGTTTCAATATCGACAAAATAAATAGGTGTCTGCTGATAGTTCATGCATTACGTTAAAATCTGTTTTTGATTACAGCTCAATGTGATTGTCGGTGATTTTCTCACTCTAGTCAAGTGCTTACAGATTTATTTAATAGCATTTTTCAGAGTATATTGTATATTTATATAGCTAAACACATTCACATGCTAACCTTATTACACAGACAGGACCAGCCACCCAAACAACCTACAGTAGCACAAATGGAACAGGAGTTTTTACACTTCCTTTGCAGGCAATCAATCAATCCATTTCAAAGCAGAAACATTCAGATCTCAGGTCTAGATAGCACACCACCAGATGCCGCACCACCAGAGCAACGACTACAGATTCTCTCAGAACAAGAATTGCCTTCAGCATATTTAGATGATTTCTCTTCCAGATTACATCAAGAGTGGGTCAATTTTCGCACGCTAAACTCAGTAGATGATACCAATCTTACTCAGCAAATCGTACAGCTGACCCAGAAGCGATTAGACCTATTCATGCTCACACTTCAGATGCAACACAACGTTGAGCAAAATATCCCACCTCTCCAGGCAATAGTTAATAAGCTTCCGCCACAGTTCATCGCATTTTACTTCAGAGAGTTGATAGAGTTAGCAAATGCCAATATCAAACTCGAAACATTGTTAGGGATTATGGATACGCACCACTTAAACTTACAGCAGTTTACAAACCTCACCTATATCCTACAACATCTCAACTCAGATTTACTCGAGCACATAGGCCACAATCCAAAGCTGTTTAATTTAGATCACAGTAAGCTCACTCATTTTGTTGGGTTTTTAAATCAAGATCCATTTATAGCCAAGCAGTCACTTGACTTCATAGATACATTTATTGAGTCCATGGATACGTTCAATGCCTATGTCAGTTTGCTTACCAATCCACAGCACCGCAACCCCAAGGCCCTCAAATTCATTCATCAGCTGTTTGCCCACATTCACAAGCCCTTTACCAACACGCAGTGGGTCGCCGGGCTGATCGCGCAGCAAAAACACCTCGATCTAGGGTATTACCTGGGATTTTTTAATAGCTATACTGAGTCTCAGGTTAGTAGTTTTGTATCTTATTTATCAGGACTGACAATCCTAGATAGAGTACGCTTAGAAGTCAGACTAATTTTTAACAGTCCCAACTCCCTAAATCAAGTTATCGATGCTTAAGTCAAAAACTTCAAGCTACTTTCTGATTCCATTACTAGTCCTAGCTCTGAACTATTTTTTTGTACAAGCTTCATACTCTTCCAGCCCCACAAGCCAAGTCACAAGGTCCGTCAACTCTACCATTGTATTTTTGGGCACCACGCCTTCAATCAACGGCCTAGAGAATCAGTATTTTAAGAATAGAATGGCCACTGTTCTCAATCTACATAAGCACATTCCAGAGGCCCAAATCTTAATATCGGGCTATCACTCCCGATACTACAGCGAGCTAGACAGCACCAAAGACAAACTTATCCAAAACAATCTCAATTCGGCGAAGATTGAGTTGCATTTTGCCAATGACACCTTCGATACTATTAGATATCTTGAAAACCTCTATCAATCCGACCCCACCCGACAAATTCTACTGGTCTCTCAAAAATTTCACCTCCAAAGGGCCAGCTTCTTGGCCAACATATTAGACATTCCAATATTAAATATTGAGGCTCCTGCGGTTGCATTCACCAGAGCTTCCTTGCTCATACACATACGAGAGGTATTTGCCCGTATAAAAATTTATTTTGACCTCGCCAAATATTTTTTGAATTGACGGCACATTATGGATGGTCTCTGGGTCATACCATTCAAAAGAATTATATTTCTTAGTCAATCTATCCTCATTGAAGAAGTTCATTTTTCGTGGATTCTATATAGATAGTAAGTATCTAAATAGATTATATGTCAGGACAGTTATCCTTATTCACACCAGATATCCCATTTCAAGATCTAGACTATCTCATTATTAACTCCCCAGAGCTCGAACAAATTTCTTTTCAGATCAAGACCCAATTTTTACAACTGTTTGCATCACCCAATCTTCTGAAGATATCAGATCTAAAGGTAACACACACGGCCAAGTTTGGCTCTATACCAGCCGGCTTTGAGACTTTGGGTGTCGACTCTAGGCAATCAGTTATAACCAGTGGTGTTGACCCATATGCCCAGAAGCAAATTATTCAAAGCTCCCACACGCACAGACGTTCACAAGAGACCATGCAAGCCTTAGGTCAAATTCACGATAGCTTTCGAGTGGA
>CAYYFV010000065.1:0-5735 GCA_964471455.1 uncultured Candidatus Peribacteria bacterium
TAGTATAATCCATCACCTCATCTCTCGCATCAAAGCTCAAATCATACGAGCCATTTTCCTCCAAAGCCCCACCATCTTCCAGAGGGTTACAGTTGGGCAAAGACAGCGGCACAAATTTACAATCTGCACGCCCAGGAAATCGCAGTTTGTTAGTCTTGACCATTCTCTCGAAATAGCCGAGTCCCTCTTGGACAAAATTATATGCCATCAAGTTACTACCATTCTCATCCAAGCTCTGCAAAGACGAATTAATCACAGTCACAGACGCGGTAATAATCACAGTCACTACGCTAATTGCTACAATAGCTTCCAGTAATGAGTAAGCTTTTTTAATCATTAGTTTGCATGTAAGTTATTTTGAATAATCTCCATATGACAACTGGTCGGATTCAGATACAAATACCCCAGCTCGAGAGTAGTGTTGGTATTGATGAGTTCCACGCTCAAAGCCTCATCGGGAGTCATTACGCAGTCAAGAGCGCCTTCTTTGAAGCCCATTATAATTGGGTCCCGGGTAAAGTCATAACTGCCACCATCCACATCAAAGGCATCTCGAACCACAAGCCTAGTTGCTGGATCGTTAAAGTCCATAGAGAGCAAGCTCCGATCACCTTCTTCAAAGTCCAAGCCGCCAACTAGATTCTCAAAAACCTCGATCCCAGTATTTGAAATTTGTAAATTAAAACTATGTTCCACAGTCTCATCCTCCAGGCTATAAGCCGAATAAGCAAAAGACTTCAGCTGATCAACAGCAGCAGAAAGCTGACTCATTTCGTTGCTCGAAGACACATTTTCAAAACTCTGACCAAACGATCCAACCATAGTGGTTGTGATAGTTCCAATCAAAGCAATTACAATGACAAGTTCGAGGAGGGTGAAACCAGATTTCATTACATAAAGTTAAAACCTTTCGGCGCAACCATTATAACAAATTCACCCTTGAGTGTCATAGCGTTTATTTTGGCATCCACTTCGGATGCTCTCATAAATACAAATTCTTCATGGATTTTGGTCAATTCACGACCAACACAAATCATTTGCTCCGGATCCAAAAACTCACTTAGCATTGCCAGAGTCTTTTTGACCCTATGCACAGATTCCAAAAACACGCAGGTATACTCAGATGCTGCCATTTTTTTACATAAAGTCTGACGGCCTTTTTTGGCAGGGAAAAACCCCAAATACATAAATTTATCAGCCGGAAAACCACAAGCCGACAAAGCCGCCACAATACTCGTAGCACCTGGAATAGGGGAGGCCTCAAGACCATTTTTACGTAGTGCCGACACCAAGCTAAACCCCGGATCTGAAATCAAAGGTGTCCCCGCATCCGACACCAGAGCGACTTGCTTACCAGCCTTGATATCTTCAACAATTTCATTGAGTTTAGCCTCCGAACTATGCGAATGAAAGCTAAGCACCCGAGTCTTAATTTCGTATCGATCAGCCAGTTTCCGAAAAACCCTCGTGTCCTCAGACAAGATATAATCACAACTATTCAGCACTTCCAGAGCTCGAAAACTAATATCTCCCAAATTGCCAATCGGCGTGGCTACTACATATAACATTATTCACCCAGAGATAATTGATAAATTTTCATAACCCCTCCAATTCCAGCAAAAAACCACCAAGGGTACATTGGAACAAAAGCAAAAAGAGCTGCTAATATAAAGAAATTTAGTGAGATGTATTTGAGCACAAGTGCCTTAAATGAACTTTCTTTCATAATAAATTTTTCTCTATAATAACAGTCTTTTTAAATTTGCAAAGCTTTTTTGTCTGCTAGCCCAAAGTTTTCCTCCGTCTCCAGACCCGAGCCAAAGCCATCAAGCCCAATCCCAGCCAGCCAGAATTACTATTTGGAGTCGACTGGCAGCCCTTATCTTTGTTGCCACTACCCGCTGATTTTTGCGTGTCATTCAGATCTTTGATTCCAGAGTCTGTTTCTAATGCACTTGCATCCAAATCTGTCATTTCGGCCATTTGATCAGCAGCCATTCGCATATCTTCATCGGCATGCATATCTATCTCTTCAGCCGGGGTCATGTCCACCTCTACGGCCATCTGGGAGTCTTCTGCCAGACCCTCATCCATCTCTACAGGTATCTGAGCATCTTGATCTGTGGTCATATCCAGGGGTACATCTCGACATTCGTCATCGCCATATCGCATTTGGTTATCATCACACTCTTGCAAACATTCTTGAGCCACTCTCTCAAATCCATCCAGGCACTCTCCCTCACAGTTTTCATTTTCAGCAGGTAACACGCACTCACCAATTTCTCCGTTGTTGCAGGCCATAGCATCCACACACAAGTCCTGGCATTCAAAATTCTCATCTCTTGCTTGAAATTCTGCACAGACGGCCAGGCAATCTCCGGCCACTCTTTCGAATCCATCCAGGCACTCTCCCTCACAGTTTTCATTGGGGTCTGGCATTTCACATTCCCCAATTAGCCCGGTATTGCAGGCCATAGCATCCACACACAGGTCTTGGCATTCGCCAAGCATATCTCGTAATTGGTTTTCTAGGCAGGGCTCTAGGCATAGATCTTCGAAACTCTCAAACCCCTCCAGACAATCCCCGAAACAATCTTCTCCAATAGGCGGGAACTCACATATTTCTATAGAACCAATATTGCAAGCCAGTTCATTTTGGCAAGTTTCTACACAGAATCCTAAATTATTTCTATCATCTGGAAATTCACATTCTACCACACAGGTACCTTCGAATCTCTCGAATCCCTCTACGCATTCACCTAAGCAGTTTTCATTGGGGGCGGGCATATCACATTCGCCAATTTCACCAGTATTACAGGCCTGTTCAACGAGACACAGGTCCACACATTCATTATCGTCGTTGGCTACTTGGTTTTCGGGACAGTTTAGCTCGCAGTTAAAGCTGGCATTGCGCTCCTGACTTTCTGGACATGCCGGTAAATCATCAGCGTGGGCTTCCTCAAAGCTGGGAGCATCATCATATATAGTAGAAATATCTCCACAGCTCATACGCACAAATGTCTCATTGTCACGACCTATCAAGTCCATCACTCCATGGTAATTATGATCCCAGTAAATCATTCTAGCCTCATTCAATACCTGAAACATTTCCCAAGAGATTGGATTGGAGTCATCTAGCCAACCAGTTGTGGTCCGATTAAACATACCTGGTACTCCATTTCTAGTAAGATAAATAATATGATGAGGTGTTATCATAGCAGCCTCCGCAATTTCAGTTCGAGTGACTCCAACGAGATCTACGACATCATCTGGTATAGATTCTCCAGTGAGACTATTGTGTGCGGCCTGGACCTTTTCCCATTCAATCGAAAACATCCTGCCACCAGAGCCAATCGTACCACCAAGAATTAGCAGTTTATTGTCGTATGCATCATAAATAAATTCATTGCCTTGTACCAACAAGCAATCTCTAGGTTCTACGTTTAGGTAGCCAGAAGTACTACAGTTCCAATAGTCAACTAGAAGTACCAAGTCTCCCTCAAAGTTACGCACAAATGTATCCAGACCCTCTGACGTTCTAGCGATAACATAGTTTTCTACTCCAATACCCGGAGAGAATTTAAAGGAAGTTGTATCAGCGGGATAGTTATATACATTACCGCTAAAAAACTCTGGCCAGTCGCAGGTATCCAAAAATGCCGGGAAGTGCGGTCCATCCAACAACACATTTGTACCAGCACACAAAGCTCCACCGCTCATTCCACGCCCACTAGTAACATTCAAATTCGTTAGATCGTTATCCAGTTCATTATTCAGAGGTATGGGATCACTCCAAGTACATGGGTAATTGGCAAAAAACTCATCAAATTCACGCCAATGTTCTGGTATATCCTGAGCGCTGCTTTTTTGCGGCATCATACTCATGATGCTCATGCCGATACCGACACATAAGTTATTCAAAAAAGAACAAGATCTATAAACTTCTAACTTTAGCGGCGCATTCAATCTTTCGAGCATAGCCACTTGGTTATATTTACTCAACCGTACGACCAATATGTCAAGTTGTCAAATATAATGTCCAACTAGACAAGCATGAGTCTCCAATTCAACCAAAACCAAATGATCAATCCTTTTCGTATATTAGTTACCAAACACAACCCCAAGATCTAAGTTGATTTCCGGAGAGAAACTTCGATTACCCAAGTCATACAGACGCGAGTTACTCGCTACACTAGATGTCATAATCAATTTATTATCAGCAAACGGTACATTACTTACAACTTGATACTCGAGTCCACTAAAAGGCCTTTGTCTGTCATTATTTATCCTTTGAAACAATCTATTATCATCTACCAATTTGAGCACCAATGCTGGCTGAATTACACTTTCATTGCTCAGAATACTATTTATAGTTTGCTCACCATTTACAACAATCCCAAGCTCTGTAAGCACCAAGCTCCCCAGATCTTTCAGGGACTCAAAACGGATATTATTCAATCCGACCCAAACTTTATCTGATTCCAAATCCATCATAGCAACTTGAATTAAGCCTTCCCCTCGAGCAAGAACAAGACGTTCAGTTTCCATACAATATGGCAGATTGTTAGGGCAGGGGAGCCTCAGGCGCAAGCCCATCTGATTAGCATCGTTTAAGATAATTTTCTGCTCTCCATTAAACAAAGGAATCATAATAGATTCACCTACCTGCCATTTATTAAAGTGGCAAGGATTATCCAAAGGATCTATTGTCGGAGGAATAACACCGGGATATTTGGCAAATAAATTTAAATTCAAATCATAGTATGTACATTCAAAGCTACTAGCATCTCCGGTTCCAGCTGCCGGCAAAATATGATAATAGAATTCAGGATCACTCAGACTTTCCTCATCGAAATTAAGTATTAGACCTCCACCACCATCATCCGCAGCAGCTCTATCCAAAACGCGTTGGCGTTCTGAACTTATTTCTCTATCAAGATCTACAAAAACCCCAGTCAATGCAGGGCCCTCTTGGTTTTGACCTTCTCCTTGATTAGCAGGACGAAATTTAACTCGTTCTAACTGAAACAAACCACGTAGATCTCTATTAGCATCCGCAGATGCATATCTTTGTAGTGCTTGGTTGCGGTTGCTAGGCATCAAGGTTGATTTTGAGTTGAATCGATACAGTAGCTCTTGCTCTGATTCTTGGTTGTCCTGATTTCTTTCAAGGCTGCTTTCAAATAGACCCAGAACATTGCTGTTGTCATTTAAGAATGTCTCAAATTGACTATCGACTTCATTCAGCCCGAAATTTTGACTTTGCAAGCGATTTTTATATAAGTTTATAGAAGTTTTGACACTGAGTTCATTCATACTAGTGACAAGTATAACAGGAGTCAAAACAGCTACCATCAGTAGTGCAAACGATAAAAAGAAGTAACCTGATTTAGTCTTTGACATGAATATTGGGCGGTTTGATATATAAAGGCTCTATAATTTTAGAGCTTTTGTATTCAGAAATAAAGCTTTCAAAATTTAGATCTTTTAAGAATTTTTCTATGTCTTGTAGTGTAAGCTTTTGCTGAGCTTCGAGACTGACTTGCTGCTCTTGTACAAATCTCTCATCAAAATCCACTAGGTCAAAGTCTTTATAGGAAGCAAGTTGAGCTTTTTCAAGAACAATCTTCCCGCTCACATCGGTAGAATTTATTGTGTCACCTGCAGCAGAACCCATGTCGGTATCTTTGAGGGAGTAGAGTTCTGTCTTGGAGGCGTTCATCGCAACTGCATCA
>CAYYFV010000066.1:0-2480 GCA_964471455.1 uncultured Candidatus Peribacteria bacterium
ACCATCTTCTTCACAACTATTAACAGCCACAAGTTTTACAAGTTCCTTGCAAAAAGTACCAACACCCTCTAGTGTTTCGACTACATCGGTATTCACATTTCCATCCTCGTCCAACAAATCAGCAGGACATTGAAGTTTCGTGGCTTGGGCTTCTTCATTTTTAAGAGCTATATAGACTGTCGCCAAATCACTCGTTAGATCAGAGTAGCCCTGTGTACTAATAATGATACCTTCCATCTCCCGTTTGATAGAAGTAATCACGGTCGTTATATCGGCAATTACAGCTTTATGAAGATTGTCAGTCAGACGAGTGGTCAAACGAGCTGATATTTCTCCACCCAAATTCGAAGTTGATAGTTTTGTAGTTGATTCCTCACAGTCAGAAATAGCTTTATTCACTGGTCGTTCTTCTGGTGGTAGTGAACAAATATAATTCTTTAGCGCACTAGTATCAGATGTAGCACCACCAAACAAATCACCAAACCCATCAGCAATATCTTCCAAAAAATTCTCAACACCAGATTCACCCACGGTAGTTTCTAGCAAATTTTGCTTTTCTTCTTGAATCACATTAGAAATGCTCAAATAGGCAGGGTCGATCACGCCATCAGCAATCGCACGGGCCATTAGACCAGTTGAACTCAAAGGGCCACGCTTAGAATAAAGTCCATACAAAGCCGACTTAACACTACCCAAATAGTCGGCAAAGTCTGCTCTTGAAGTGTAGCTAGTCGGTTTCAAACCTGCAAATCGATTTATAACTCTCATATCATCCAGAGCCACAGTGTAGGCAGCTACTAGCTGCTTAGACATTTCTTGGATTTGCGCTGCTGACGAGTTGTAGTTCGCCAATTGGGCAGCGTTGGTGTTTTGGCTTTGGGCCAAGTTACCGCCAGCGCCTCCGGCACCGCCTCCTCCCGGAGCAGTCAAAATAGTGTTCACAAAAGCAAACGAACCCAAGATGATAAAAATCCCAATTACCGAATTCTTAATATTGCTCTTAGCACTTTCCACACCATCACTGTCCGCAGCAGAAGTCACATACAAAAACCCAGAATAAATAATGATCAAAACAGCAATCAAGCCCAAAAACCCCAAGGCAAAATTAGCAATGTTTACCACATATTCACGCGTATCAGTCGCTTCTGTCAAACTCGGATCATAACCTGCAGTGCTAGGTGCTTCGAGTCCACCTTGAAAATTCTGAAAAGACGTAAATTCTTCCGAACATCCAAGCAAATCACCAAACTCTCCACTCAGTCCCGAGCAGGTATCTGCCAAAGAAACAGGGGAGTTGGCCATGGCAATAGCCAGGAACAAACTTAAAAAGGCAACACCAGCATACTGCTTAGCAAAGCCCAAAATGAGGGTTTTTAATCGATAAATCATGGGGTTTTTGTTAATATTATCTCTATATTATAGCACAATTTTACCATATTCTCAAAATAAATCACCCTCTTTTTTTATAGCTACCAAGTCATTCTCAAAAATATGAAATTTAGCAACTCCAAGCCTAATACAAAGTACAAGTTTTTTGCACAACCACCCCGCACCAAACACTTCCAAAATCCGCCTCCAATTAAAACATATAAAAACAATAATTTTCACACCAAAAATCACCAGTTCACACTAATCAAAACACCAGTTTATCCCAGCCACAATCTACGAAAGGGTGATCAAATTAATTATACTACCAACAAGTTCCGGTCTATCCAGAGTCACAAGCGTATTTACAATAGCGAAAGCAGCTGCCGAGAGCAAGATACCCGTAATTGCCCCCTTGATAGAGGATTTGATCTTGTCGCCAGAGTCTTCAATACCTTTAAAGACATACAAATACCCAGCATAGAAAAAGGCCAGTAAACTAATAGTAGTCACCACTCCAGATGCGAAGTTGGTCAGACCCACCAACAGTTGCTTGGCAGCCCCCGAGTCGAGAGAGTTCTGATTAACAAATAAGACGTCTTTGACAACTGTTTCTGCAAGCATAATCACAAGCAGCCCGGCAATCCCGTACTGAATTTGTTTTTTAGCTTTATCGCCGGCATTTTCATCAACAGCATTCGCAGTCAAATTAACACCCGCCAACACAAACATAAACACAGACATAGCCCCTGCCACCATTTCTAATATATTTGTGATCCCAGTCAACTGAGATGCCAGTCTACCGGCTGCCGCCTTGGCGCTAGCAGTGCTTTTGAGGAAGTTGTCGGGACCTAGCGTAAACACATCGTTGAACAGCACATCTACAAGCAAAATAATACCCACAGCTATCAAAAGATTGGCAAAGTAGGTTTTGTTTTTGTCCCAAGTCTCCGAAATACTATCGCCACTCGATATCATTTGCACAATTGCAATCGTTACAAAAAGTATCATCAGACCCGATGCAATATATTTAAGTAGCCCAATGATCAAGTTAATGATATTAACAATATTAGATAAACCTGGGGTTTTTCTGTCGGCATCAAATCTAGCATCTG
>CAYYFV010000066.1:2507-5689 GCA_964471455.1 uncultured Candidatus Peribacteria bacterium
AACCGTCTTAAAAAAATCAGTCACCTTGCTTTCAATTTTTGGATTGGCCGCAATCAGTCTACTGCTATCAAGCTGGGCTCCAACAGAAGTCACAGACTCAGAATCGACAGCTCCCACAGAGGGGCTTTGAGCCAGGCCAATTTGTCCAAAGCCAAGTACAGCTAGACATACAAATGATAAGAGGAATTT
Organism: uncultured Candidatus Peribacteria bacterium; assembly: GCA_964471455.1. Taxonomy (GTDB): domain Bacteria; phylum Patescibacteriota; class Gracilibacteria; order UBA1369; genus CAYYFV01. The sequence goes on from CAYYFV010000066.1 coordinate 2,697, forward strand.
TTTAAACATAATTAAGCATTAAAAGAACCAGATAATACAGTTGAAACAATTGCAAAAGAGCCATAGATAAGAATCACACCGGCGACCGCAAGTTTGAGGATTTTCTTGCCTCGATCGGCAGTCTCTTCACTAAACCCAGAAGCCGAGACCATCACACCACCTGCAACAATCGACAAAACCAAAATAGGGGAGACAAAACTAATTACAAAATTAGTAAACCCAATCAGCTCCTGCACACCCTGAGCCGGATCGATAGTCGGATCCGAAAAAGGATTCTTAATATTATACAAAATATTATTGACGATATTGTTACTCATCACCAGTAGCACAAGTCCAATCGAAGCCAGAGTCAGTTGTTCTTTGTCCTTAGTGACATTTTCATCATTTTGCCCAGAGGCAATCAATCGCAGGCCAGACTTGGTCATAAAAAACACAGCCACTGTTCCAGCAATATATTTTAGAAAAGTTACCGCAATAGCTATTTGGTTATCAAAAATCCGAATTCTTTTGGTGATATCTTCCTTGTCACCCAAAAATCCACCCTCTGTCAAAGACAAGAATCTACCCAAATCAGAACTCAATAAAATAAAGGCAAAACCAAGTATACTATATAGTAATGTACGTTTAGCCTCATCCACAGCAGAATCATCCTCACGATTGGTGACAATTTTAATAGCGGCCACCACCGCGAACAAAGATGCAACCGCAGCCATCACCACACGAATAATTTGTAAAAGTGTCACAGACAAAAAAGTTGTCCTTTTGGCGAATGTGTTGCCTTCGGTAGTCACAAAATTCTGACCATAGTCCGCATCCGGCAGTGGCATAAAAGTCTTATTATTTGCCATGGCAGTCAGAGTCTCCCCAAACAATCCCAGTTCTCCAGTTACCACACATATAGATAGTATAGAGAGCACCAGGCTCAAGCAAAATCTTCGTAAAAACATATTTCAGGGGATATTTTTTCTTTATTTTAACATTTTTCTCTTGATTTTTCTAGACGTTTATATAAATATTTAATCAATACAACCCCGCAAAGGTTTTTTAAACTTGCCTTTAATAACAATTTTTACTCATGAAATACTTCAAAGCAAGCGTCGAGGAAATCAAAAAAGTCACTTGGCCAACCAAAAAACATGCAATCCAAATCACTGTTGTGACTATTTTGTTCACAGCAGTCACAACAGCTGCTTTGACTTTTGTAGATGGTGTTTTGCAAAAAGGATATGGATTTTTATTAGAAAACTCTCCAAAATCTGAGTTTCAAAATTTAGTTTCTCCTCAAGATCTTGGAATTGACACCTCTCAAATTAAAATTACAGACGCCGAAGGCAATGATATTACTGCCAGCCAAGGTATTGAAGTTAAACCTCTTACGCCAGAACAATCAGCCGAGATAGAAGCCACACAACAAGCTTCTGAATAGGTCTATCTAATCTAATTCTGAAACAGCTTTCCCCAAAAGAACTCAATAAACATTTAAATATAAGTTATTATGGTCAAACAAGTAGCTAACACAGGTGTCAACTGGTATGTCATTCACACTTACTCGGGTTACGAAGATGCGGTTCGGCAAGCCTTGTTCCAACGTGTCGAAACTATGAACATGCAGGACTACATTTTCGACGTGGTTGTTCCCAAAGAAACTCAAATTGTCATGAAAAAAGGCGAGCCAGTCGAAGAAGAAAAAAGAATCTTCCCGGGCTACGTTCTTGTCAAAATGCAAGTCACAGACGACTCATGGTATGTTGTACGTAACACGCCAAACGTTACTGGTTTCGTCGGAGCGGGGACTATTCCAGTGCCAGTCTCGCCAGAAGAGTGGAGAGTCGTCGAAAAACACATGGGCAAAAAAGACCCTCAGTTCAAAATCCAAGTACAAGTTGGAGATCAAGTCACCATTCTCGATGGACCATTTGTAAATTATGAGGGACAAGTCGATTCAGTCGACAAAGAAAAAGGTAAGGTCAAGGTTCTCATCTCTATGTTCGGACGTGAAACACCTGTCGAGCTTGATTTTAATCAAATTAAACAAAAATAATTGCCGAAAGCAAAAAAAATCCTTAAAATATAGTAAATCTACAACATCCCCATGCACAAGTTTACAATATTTACAGTAGTTTTCGCAGTTCTCATGTTATCAGTAGTTACGGAGCTAGCTTTGTCTAAGTACAAGGCTAGTGTTTTTTTATCTCAGGTTGAGCAGCAGCTTGAGCAGCCATCTGATTCTCAGTCCAATATGGATTCATCTGAGTCTTTAATTTCACAGACACTTAATCAAGATCTACTTAGTGCTCAAGCTGCCATCCAAGAGCCTATACCTCAGCCATCTATCAAGCAAAAATCCATTACAGATGTCTTTCGACCAAAATCAAGGTTTATAATGTTTCTACCGAGTTTAACTATAGATTCACTTAATCATTTTGAGCTAGACTTTGACGGCAAGCTATTTGCCACAATAGATACAAGCAAGCTCAGTGCATCGACAATTTACAACATTCAGATCCTCCAAAAAAATTCCGAAATCGCCATAGTCAATGAGCTACACTTCGCAAACACTTCGCAAGCTCAACTAGCCTTTAATATCATTCAAGCTACAGCCGATTCTTATAAGCAAATAGATACCAATGTTACTAATGAGTTTGGCTCTGAGTCTTTTTATATTAACAACCCTTCCAAGGTCGATAGGGCTTTTCTTGTCATCCGCTCCCAAGATATAATTTATGCGCTCAATTATAAGCGTGATTTTCATTCAGATTTTAAGGACTTTTTCCCGGTCTTATTAAAATAAAATTATCTTGACGAGACGGGGGTATTTCGGGTATAAAGGTTTTACTAAATTTAAATTTGGATAGATGTCAAAAGCGATAAAGACAGTTATAAAATTACAAATTCCAGCTGGCAAAGCCAATCCAGCACCACCAGTCGGTCCTGCACTTGGTCAGCATGGTCTTCCTATACAAGACTTTTGTACTCAATTCAACGACAAAACA
>CAYYFV010000067.1:0-5643 GCA_964471455.1 uncultured Candidatus Peribacteria bacterium
CGGGCTGGACGTCGTAAAGGTAAAATGGAATTCATAAAAAATTCAGAAATTATAAAAGCTTCCTGATCTTAAACTCTAATAGAAATTAGTCAAGCCTTTAATTATTAAACTTGAATAACATCACATCTCCATCTTGGACAATGTACTCCTTGCCTTCCAGGCGAACTTTGCCTGTTTCTTTGGCTTTGGACCATCCCTCACAGTCGACGAAGTCTTGGAAAGTGACAACATCAGCCTTGATAAAACCTTTTTCGAAGTCAGTATGGATCACTCCTGCTGCCTGTGGAGCCGTGGCTCCTTTTTTGACAGTCCAAGCTCTGACCTCTTGGACTCCTGCTGTGAAATATGTTTGGAGCCCGAGAATGTCATAAGCATTCTTGATAAGAGTGTTGAGAGTTGGTTCTTGGAGGCCTAATTCTTCGAGAAACATCTGAGCTTCATCCCCTTCGAAAGACAACAAGTCATGCTCTAATTTGGCAGAAACCGGGACCAAATAGTCTGAATCTTCGAGTGCCAACTTGCTACGTATTGATGATACATCTAGAGTGGCTACCTCGTCTTCCTTGGCGTTGACCACATATATAAATGGCTTGGCTGTGAGTAGATGTAAATCTTTGATTTGAGCTAACTCCTCTGTCGAATCCGTGAATGACCTGGCTTTGTGGCCGGCCTGCAGATGATCGAAGAGTCTTTGAATAATGTTGGCGTATTCGACCTTGTCTTTTTTGCCACTTTTGGTTTCGGATAGTGCTTTGGACAATCTTTTTTCGACGGTTGGACATCGGCCATGATGAGCTCGGCTTCGATGACCTCTTTGTCGGATTGAGGGTCGATTTCACCATGTACATGGTGAATATCGTCATCTTCGAAGACTCTAATGACGTGGGCAATCGCATCGACCTGACGGATATGACTTAAGAATTGATTACCCAATCCCTCCCCACTCGAGGCACCCTTGACGAGACCGGCGATATCTACGAACTCGATAATAGCTGGGACGTTTTTTTCTGGTGTGACTATGTCTGCCAAAGAATCCAATCGCGAATCTGGAACTTCTACAATTCCGACATTGGGATCAATAGTACAAAATGGATAGTTGGCGGCCTCAGCTGAATGTGATTTGGTAAGGGCATTGAAGAGAGTTGACTTACCGACGTTTGGAAGTCCGACGATACCAATTTGAAGACTCATTAGAAAATTTTTTAAATTTTATTACTTTAATTTTTAACAGATGTGTTACTATTTAGCAAAATAATTAATGTTCAATTATGAAATTTTACGTCAAAATGTTTACCGATGGAAGCTGCCTGGGCAACCCTGGACCCGGAGGCTGGGGGGTGGTCTTGCAGAAGTATGAACATTCCTCAAAAAAATTTCTAATAGAAGCTGAGCTTTCTGGTGGTGAACCCGACAGCACAAATAACCGTATGGAGATTCAGGCTGTGGCATCGGGTATGGAATTCTTGATTTTTCGAGAGATTCGCGACTCTCATATCGATATTTATACAGACTCCAACTTGGTTTTCTCGACTTATACTAAGGGCTGGAAACGTAAAACCAATCAAGATAAATGGGAGCTTGTAGATAAGGCTCTGCGAGGGCTGGTGATGATGGGCAATAAAGTAACTTGGAATTGGGTCAAGGCTCACGCTGGCCACCCAGAAAATGAGCGTTGTGACGACTTGGCACGTGCCCAAGCAGCCAACTACTAAAAAAGGCCTCTGGAGAGAGGCTTTGTGGAATTTACATTGAGTCGAGTTTTTCTTTGAGAGCATCTTTGGATTGGAATCCCACCAACTTGTCGACTACTTCGCCTTGGCGAATAAAGAGAATTGTTGGAATCGATGTAACACCGTATTCTTGAGCAATTTCTTGGGCCTCATCAATATCTATTTTGAGAATATTAACTTTACCCTCGTACTCCCCCACAAGCTCCTCAATGATTGGAGTAAGCATTTGGCAAGGACCGCACCAATCAGCGAAAAAATCAACCATAATTGGTAACGGAGAGTCGGCTCTTAATTGTAAAAAGTCTTGTGCAGAAGTAGCTTGCATAGCTGTAAGATTAAATTTTCTATATTTTATCACTAAATATAAAAAATTCTAGTGGATTTCTGGATTTTCAAGTTCTAAATGCTATAATTATGGCAACTAATTAGGCTTATGTTTAAAAGATTTTATATATTTTTGACTCTTGTGTTGATGGCAAGTTCGGGCTCTGCGTTTGCCATGAATTTTGACTGTAATGAAAAGGGCTGTATTTCTGAATTTGAAACTGTGGAATCTGCTAAGTATTTTTCTGGCGCTATTATTAGGGGTGATTTTGATCAAGCTGATCAATATGTTCAGTTTAAATTTGCAGATAATACTTTGAGTGAATGGATTTATCTTTATGATCATATCGATAGTAAGGACGAGGCTGGGCATGGTCACTATGAACTAGATTTGGAAAGGGAGGCTGGGCATGGTCACTATGAACTAGATTTGGAAAGGGAGGATCAGAGAGACGAGCATGAGGCCGGTGGGATTCTGATTAATACCAAAACAGCCACAGCTCTACGCTTTAAAACTAATCGGCCTGTCTCATATCTAACTCACAAATTTGTCGGACTGACCAACGAGATACCAAAGAACTTGTTGGCTGGAAGTGAGTTTTCGGGCTTGAACATTATTGCTCGTAGCAGCTGGGGTGGGTTTGAACAAGAGAATAACTCACTCAAACTTGTGGCCTCTCGAAATTTCCTGCCTAATTTTTCTAAATTTTATTCTAGGGAAGACCCGGAAATCTCTCAGGTAGTTGGGTTCTTGGACGACAAGACATTGCTTTGGCCGAGACAGTATGCCCAAGATGTCAAAATGCTAGTTGTACATCATACAGCTTCTACAAAAGAAATCGATGACCCGATGCAAGCTATTAGAAACATTCATGAGTTCCACGCGAATGGTAAAAAATGGGGCGATATTGGATATCACTATATCATCTCTCCAGATGGTAAAATCTTTGAAGGAAGAGCTGGCGGTGCCGGTGTAATTGGCGGACATAGCTACAACGTTAATAAGGTTAGTATTGGGATCGCACTTATGGGGAATTATCAGCTTGATCAGGTACCATCAGAAACGATGCGTTCACTGGCGATGTTACTTGAGAAACTTAGTAGTGCATATGATCTGGATCCTCTTGGAAAAGTTACCTATAAAGACACTGTATTCAATGTAATTAATGGCCACCGTGATTCTGGTAAGACATTGTGTCCGGGTGAAAATCTGTACCAAAGAATTCCCGAATTAAGAAACTGGGTCCATAACAACTTGAGTCTGAATCCAAAGGCTTTTAGTCTAGAATCAGGTAATAACTTTGATATTCAGGCACTCAAAAAAGAAAAAATCAAACTCAGACTAAGAAACCTGACTACTCAAACATGGACTCGTAGTGGTACCAAACTTGTTGCGGCAGATATTCCCACACAAAACATTATTGGAAAAAACAACAGCTTTCGATTGAAAGATAACAATGTTGGGACGAATCGCAGTGGAGATTTTGAAATTGAGATCACCTCTCCAAACCTATCTGGGTTTAAGGCTTTGCGCTTTAAACTTGTCCATAATGGATCTGAATATAAAGAAGATGTTTTTGTGAACCTGGTTATTAAGGCAAAAGATTTAAGTTATAAATTTGATTCCAAGAGCTCTCGTGTAACCAGCCGATCTGGCCAGAAGTCTACTATCAAAGTCAAAATCACAAACGACTCGGAACTAGACTTCAACTCGCAAAACCCTGTTTATTTAGCCGTATTAAATACAGATTCTGCTCATCGGATTATCAAAATAAACTCCAATAAAATTAATTTAGCAGCTGGTAGATCAAAGAGCTTGAGTTTGGATTTATTTGCTCCTGATACAGCCGGTACCTTCAGCCAAAAGCTCGGATTGATTAGCCCAGAACTGGGGGTCCTGGACGGAAGTCCGACTGAGGTAGTATTGGATGTTAGCAAACCATTGAAATTTGGGGCCAAAATAAAAACAATGAAATTCGAGCACTACTACAAAGTGGGTGTTGATGAATGGTCAGATTTTCGAATCGAAATTCCTAATAATACAAAGGAGACTTGGTATCGAGATAGTTTTAAGACGGGACATGTCAAAGATTATAATACATTTATTACCAAGCCGAAGATTCTAGAATCGAGTGTCAGGCCTGGCCAAACTGCCACTTTGCAATTCAAACTCCGGACCGATACCGCATTGCCACATACGCTGCTTTTGAGATTTGTGCATGATCAAAGTGTCATTTACTCAAAATTTGTACGTATTTATATCAATCAAAATGGGGCTAAAAATCAGAGTAGTAGCCAGTCTAGAGTCAAAACTACAAACTCTCAATCTACGCCTAAAAAGATCACAAACAGTCCAGAGATTACAAAAGCAACTGCAGACTCTAAAAAGATTATAGCGGTAAATCCTGGGGCAATTGATTCGATCGAACCTGTGGTGCGTGTGCATATTACAGAAGCTAGCTTGAAGACCTATAACATTACTTGTAATAGTGACTTTATATCGAATCTCGGTGGGCTCCAAAAACATCAGGCCGGTACCGTTTTGAATATGAATATCCGGAATGCAAATCAAGACATCGCTAGATTTGAACCCATGGGTGATGGTGTCTGTACGGTTCTAAATTTGGAAAGAAGACCCGCCTGGAATCGGAATCTGAACGATAATAGTTTCCGTGGTACGCTCGAAGTGCGATTTGATGATAGTCAGGCCATTCTTATTAACGAAATCGCCTTAGAGGACTATATGAAAGGACTCGGAGAGGTGTCTGAGTCGAGCCACATTCAAAAAGCAAAAACAATTATGGTGGCTGCCAGATCATATGCTTATCATTATGTGGTAGATGGTGTTAAATTTCCAGGCAAGCCTTATCACCTAAACGACGATCCAAATTCAACTCAAAAATATATTGGATACGGTATGGAACTGCGCTCCCCTACCATATCAAAGGCGGTATCTCAGACTGCAGGTCAGGTCGTTGTTTATAATAATAAATCGATAAAAGTTCCTTATTTTAATCAAAGTGCTGGATTTACAAAAAGTGCCAAACAGGTTTGGGGCTGGAATAACACGCCTTATCTGGGTGGAGTTTCGGATCCATATTGTAAACAGACAAGCTTCCTTGGACACGGAGTCGGTATTTCGGGATGTGGGGCAAGTCAAATGGCCAAAGAAGGTTTTGATTTTAAGGAGATTATCAAATATTATTTGCCTGGCGTAAAAGTTAGCAAAATTTATTAATATCTTGGCCACTACTTATGAAGAATACTTTGTTTATCAATTCGGCTCTAAGTACTAAATGTGTAGCACTTATATATGATGGCAATGTGTTTATCGAGGATACAACTGGACATAAGAAAGATCTAGAAAATATCTTAGAGGCCGCTCAAGACTTGTGCAATGAGGCGGGCTGCAAATTGGCTGATATTGATTCTGTAGTTGTGGTTCGTTGTTGGCTGTCGAATCAGTTGTTTTGCTAGCAAAATCCCTTCAATTATGGTCATGCTAATGGTCTTCACTTGAATCTTATAAAAAATGGTTTGTCTGCAAGAGTTTTTTTTAGACGATTTTTAAATTAAAATTTAATATAAT
>CAYYFV010000068.1:0-5589 GCA_964471455.1 uncultured Candidatus Peribacteria bacterium
CCTCCCAGATTCAAGCCGGATTTCACGTGTCCGACCCTACTCAGGAACATCCTAGGATTGCAAATATATTTCATGTACGAGACTTTCACTCTCTTTGGTCAGACTTTCCAGACTGTTCTATTATATATTTACACTCCACGACGGAGTCCTACAACCCCTGGCCGTAACCAGGTTTGGGCTTTTCCCATTTCGCTCGCCACTACTCTGGGAATCTCTTTTGATTTCTTTTCCTCAGTTACTTAGATGTTTCAGTTCACTGAGTGTCCTCTAACTTACGTTAGTTTATGGGCATAACCCCATAAAGGTTTCCCTATTCGGAGATCTCCGGTTCGAAGCTTGTTAGCAGCTCGCCGAAGCTTTTCGCAGCTTACCACGTCCTTCATCGGAATCTAGAGTCGAGGCATCCACTATATGCATTACGTAACTTATTCAATTTCTTTAATCAGCATTTCTGCCGATTATGATGAATTGCTTGTTGTTGTTTTTCCGCTATGTAAAGGACCAAATCTCTCCTTCCTTCTCTGACAGTGAACTCATTATACCCATATCTTTTTTGAAGTCAAACGTTTTTTCAAACTTTTTTTATACTTTTTAAAACAGGCGCCCAAAAACCGCTTCTGTGAGTCCATCCAAAACCCCAAACAGATACAAAATTGCACCAATTACGACTCCAGAACCAATTAATATATAGAGGTTAAAAGTACCACCAGATCCGAGCCAACGCTCGGCCCAAGCGTTTGGACCAGTAAAACGATAAAGAGCTTCGCGATACTTGATGATCGCGAAGCCCAGTGCCATACAAACTAAACTTATTAGAAATCTTTTCATAGATATTATGTTACATCTCTTGCAGGAATTCAATTTTAGCTCCGACAGCATTAAGTCTATTTACCAGATCCTCATAACCCCTGCTAATAGAGTATACATCTTTTAGAACTGATGTGCCATCTGCAGCAAGCATGGCCAATAGTACAAGTGCTGCTGGTCTAAGAGCAGGAACACAGGTGATATTCCTGGAGTGAAAGGTGGTTTTCCCCTGAATGAAGACCCGGTGGATGTCAGCCTGTGACACTTTGGCCCCCATCTTGTTTAACTCTGTATAATAGATTGCTCTATGTTCATAGGGCCAGTCGTGAATCAAAGTTGTACCCTCAGCCTGGGTCGCTATCAAGGCAAAGAAGGGCAGGTTGTCCAAGTTGAGCCCAGGATATGGACGGCACTCGACCTTTTCTTGTGGGGCGGTTAGGTTGGAAGGCTTAATGACCAAGTCTACCAATTTGACGAAATTATTATCCCCCAGGTAGACTGCTGAACTTTCATAGTTTAGACCCATTTTTGATAACTTATATAATTCCAACTCCAAAAACTCAATCGGACAAGCTGTTAGGGTCAATGTAGAATGAGTTACGATAGCTGCGGAAATAAAAAACATTGCCTCAATTGGATCCGGAGAGATGGTATATTCTATATTTTTTTTAACCTCATCGACACCATAGACTGTCAATGTAGTGGTGCCTATACCCTCAAAGCGAACACCCATTTGCTCAAGAAACTTGCATAAATCTTGCACCATGTAATTTGCAGAAGCGTATTTGATAACAGTTTTACCGGGAAGGAGTGCTGCTGCCAAGATGGCATTTTCTGTGACTGTATCTCCAGTTTCGTACAAGATCACCTCCGAGTCGGAATGATTGGTCTTGGAGATTTCATACATAGAATCTTTGAGAATCACATTAATACCAAAATGTTCCAAGGCATATAGATGTGGTTGAATACTACGTAATCCCAAGTGACAACCTCCGGCCGCCGGTAATTTAAATTCTGAGTAGAAGTGGGACAGGACTCCCATCAATAAAATGGCTGATCGAGTTCTTCTAGCAGATGCCATATTGAGACTGCTGAGATCTATCTCTTCTGGCGGCACAATTTCCAAAGAAGACTCCCCAAACCACTTGACTTTGACACCCATACTTTCGAGAACCTCTATTAACCGTTCTATTTCGGCAATATTTGGAACCTTATGTAGTGTTGTTCTAGCCTTGTTCAACAAGCTGGCACATAAGATTGCTACCGTAGCATTCTTGGAAGAATTGATAGCTATAGTGCCAGCGAGCTTGCGGCCTCCGTGGATTTTGTAGTTTAGAGAATCCCCTGACAGCGTGATAATGTCTCTCTTGAGGATGTTACCAATTTTGACCAACGTCTCTGCGGTGAAATTTTGTTCGCCCTTTTCCATCCTAGCGACTGCCGACTGGCTGGTGTGTAACATTGTGGCGAACTCTGACTGAGTTAGGCCTTGTCTCTCTCTATGATACTGAATCAAATCACCAATTTTCTTAGTTGTTTTTAAAGCTTCTGACATCGGTTGTAGTTAAATCTTCATAAGTATATATCATGTGTGATATATTTCAATTGAAAAATAGGACTTTTTTCCAGAAAAATCTCTTGAATTTTCAGAAAATACGAGTAATATATACGTACTTTGGTTCTACTAAAGCAAAAGTTGTGGGGCATTAGCTCAGCTGGCTAGAGCGCCTGCTTTGCACGCAGGAGGTCATCGGTTCGACTCCGATATGCTCCACCATTTATATATTGATTCTCGGGCGATTAGCTCAGCTGGTTAGAGCGCGTCACTGATAATGACGAGGTCGGAGGTTCAAGTCCTCCATTGCCCACCACTTAGATAAACCAAGTGGTTTTTTTATTTTTGATTGCTTTTGAATCAGCGTTTGGTAGAATTTATTGTGTTTGGGGCATTAGCTCAGCTGGCTAGAGCGCTTCGCTGGCAGCGAAGAGGCCATCGGTTCAAGTCCGATATGCTCCACCATTTTTTTTAATAAACTAAAATGTTTAATTGGGGACTATGCTTTTACTAGTAGATTTTATAAATACGCTGTTTATCAAAGAACAGGGATGGAACATGGATTTGCTTGCAAGACTAGAAAAGATAGAGATGAAAAAGATTGTTGTTTCCAACATAAATAATGAAAAATTAAATGAAATGGATATTGAGAGCGGTCTACCGTTTCCGCTTTTTTCGATGGAATCGAAACCCAGAAAGACAGATGCATTTTTTTGGCTTAGTTTATGTGAAATGCACCATTGCAAATTAGCTGAACTAATTCTGATTGAACATAACCCGGAGGTGATTAAGACTGCTTCGGATCTAGGGATTAAAACGATTTTGTATAAGCATGGAGATACTGAAGTTGGTGAAATAATTGATAAAGTAAAAAACCACCTGTGATGCAGGTGGTTTTTGGTTTCTGTTTTGGTATCAATATTAATAATTGACGGTGCCATTAAGGACACCTTGCAAGTGAAGAAGTGCGGCATGGGTTGCTCTAACATCGTGTACATTGTATTTTTCTAGCATGGATCGGTACTCCAAAACTTGGGCTGGATCTTGGGATCTGTTGGCAGCTTCGAAATAAGCCTGACTCATTAGACCATTTTGGATAGCTTGATTGTCATAACTCATATGAGGTGCAATTTTTGGCGCAACCATTTTGAGAGATGTACTTCCATGAAACTCCTTGAGTACTAATCCTAGCTCGAAGGGTTTACGCAAGTCGACAATTCTATCGGCAATAGCAAGCAGATCAGTGGAATACTGAGGAAATCTTTGAGCTAAAGATTTAATAATACCTGCTTCATACTTATCCCAGACAATTACTGCTCCAGATGGCAAAAGATCATTCAGAAGATTTTCGATAAGCGTTTGAGATGGGTCGAATTTGTCACTTGGTGCCAAAAATGTTCGTGTAGTTTGGACCCCAGCCTCCTCTCTCAAGACTGCATATTGAAATGGGGTAGTTGCGTTTGGCTCCCTGCCTGCAAAACGCGGCAAGGCGTGAGTCAACGTTTCAAAATCAAGTATTGAAAAACTATCGCCAATTTGATCTAGAGTCTTGGAAATAACCTCTTTATCGACCATTGGACCTTGAGTAAATGCTGTAACAATTGCAGATTGAATTGGACTTAATTTCGGCTGACCTTCGAGAGGGTCAATTAAATTTATTTCATTTACAGAGTGTACTCCAAGTCGGTTGAATTCTTCTAATTTAGCTTCAGTTATTCTAGGAAGTATCTGCAATGGAGCAGTTGGTAATGGCTTAATTATTTGAATACCCTGACTATTATTAAATCCAGATGTATAACAAGTGTCCAAATAGGGGCATGCTTGAGAGGTATCACGAAAATGACACAATGACGATGTTGGTAGGATTCCTTCTGGAGGTGTTGGATTTTCAATGATACGAGCTTTGGCTTTGAACTCCTCATAAAGATGAGGCAACCTGGCAACAACCTCTGGAGTTACATCATAAATTTTAAATATTTGATTTGGATCAACTTCTGGAGTCTGCGAAGCATCGCTAGATTCTGGAAGTCTGTAATCACGATCAAGCACCATTAAGGATGTCACTTTTACAGGTGTGCCGCTGAGTCTTGTTAATAAAAATGAAACTGCAACATCATCAATATGTTTCGGTCGATGAGGCTTGTCTGCTTCTGGAGAATTTGTTGATTTTACCTCAATGATTTCTCTGTCCGAACCATATAAACCACCTGTAATATCTAAAATTATTTTATTTTTGATTTCGTTGGCTTGAGATAGGATTGTTGTTCCATAGCAACCTTTGAGAGCTTTTTCTAAGATGACTGATTGGAATAACTGAATATTGGATATGACTTTTTTGGTTTGGCGTTTCCATTTTGGATTAAGAATTTCAAGAATTTGCTTAAGATTGTAATTATCAGTATTTGTGGATAGAGACAGATTGGTAAAGAATTTTTCGTCAATATTATATAAATCTTCGAATGAATTTAATTCATAAGTTTCTAAACCATTTTCTGTTGTAATGGAAATCTGTGATCCTAAAAGAGAGTCAATCAGATCAATGGCTTTTTGTGAATCTTCGTCTGATAATAATCCGGCATATATAGGTTGGTCGGTTGAAGGTTTTGTGAGGAAGTCTAGTCTAGTAGTACCTAAACCTAGAGCTGAAAATGAGGGTTGAGATAAAGTGATTTGTCCTGATCTAAGAAGCTCATGTGTTGATGTGAAAGCCTCCCTTCCATAAAGATATGGAACAATTTGAGCTCCAAGCAATCTTGAATGTTTGGCAGCTAACTCTTCCACTTCGTAACCAGCATTTCGGAAATGAGGACTATCTAATGAACGAGTTTGAAGGAGTGCTTCGGATGCGTCATGAATTGATTTTTGAGCAGCGGTAATTTCACTTGAATTTTCTGCTGTTGGAACACCTATCATTTTAGGTGCAGACTGTTTATCTAACCAAGCTCTTCTGGAACAACTGAGAAAGTGAGTTTTTGTAATAGCCATTGTGTTTGGATTAATAAATGGAAATCATAATAAACCCCTTAAGCTAGCTAGGCAATTAAGATGGCTTTACAGCTATTAATTTGTGTTGTACCAAGTTGCTTGACTTGGGTCTTTGTAAATACAAAAAAACCACTCAATTAAGAGTGGTTGATTCTGTCCAAGAACAGTCAAGATTCAACAGAGAATGCCAGATCGATTTTTTTGTTGTTCGCACTCAAACTTTGTGAGTGTTCAATCATACC
>CAYYFV010000069.1:0-5519 GCA_964471455.1 uncultured Candidatus Peribacteria bacterium
CTCCCAAATTTCAACTGCCTCACATCACCAAATACCCGCACATTTGCCTCTTGCTGTTCATTATCATAATCATAATCCAAAACCACATCTTGACCCTCATTTACTTCATACTCACAAACATTTCCGTTTAGAGCACCAACAATATTCACATCACCCTGAGTCAAACTTGGACACTCAAGTATATCTATACCAAAATCCATATCAAAATCACATCTATCACCTTGCTCAACACCACCTAAACAACTAAATGTTACATTCAACTTTATATTAGAACGTGCAGGTTTCTGCAAAGTTATATTCATATCCTCACAAGCATCCCCCAAAGTTTTCCCATCATTGAATTCATCACTATCAGCCTGATCAACATTGCTAGTTGCATAACAATTATCATAGACAACTGGATTCTCCTCCTCTGCAAAATCCACAGCTCCATCATTATCAAAATCATCAAATCGAATATCTCGAGCAAACGCCCCATCGTCGTCTTCATCATAACAACCTTCATCTGTCACAAAGTCAAAAAGATTATCATGCTCCAATCGATTTTTCGTGAAAGGACAGGCATCCACTGCATTCAAAACACCATCATTATCCATATCACCATCACACACATCCACCAAACCATCTTCATCATGATCAGACTGATTAACATTAGCATTCGCACCTGGACAGTCTTCACCAGCTTCACCAGCTTCTACAACGTCATCATCTTGATCCTCTTCCTCTTCTTCCTCTTCAGCAATAGCATCTTCATCACCTACACCCTCATCACCTTCATCACCTTCATCACCTTCATCGCCTTCAGCACCTTCACCACCTTCTACAACTTCATCTTCAGCACAGGCATCTCCAATTCCATCACCATCCAAGTCAGATTGCTCTATATTATGAGTAACTGGACACACATCAACTCCATCATTCAAACCATCCCCATCTGTGTCAGCAGAGCGAGGATCTGTTTCACCTACATCGATAACACCATTACGATTGACATCTTCGACTCCATCATTCAAACCATCACCATCTGTATCAGCCACCAAAGGCCTTGTATCCACACCACCTTCATACACTCCATCTAGACCAACCTCGACACCATCTTCAATATCATCATTATCTGAATCTTCTTTCAAAGGATCTGTCCCTAAGTTTCTCTCTTGCAAATCAGTTAACCGATCCCCATCTGTATCCGACAGATTAGGGTCAGTTTCTGTCAGAGGATCTCTTTGAGCATTGGCACCTACTTCTTCAAAGTCAGTCAAACCATCATCATCCATATCAGCATCAAAAGGATCCAATCCATTTACAAACTCAATTTGATCACTTAAATCATCTCCATCAGAATCCAAATCCAAAAAATTTGGTACCAAATCTTCATCCACATCAGCATCTTCCTCCACAGCATCATCAATCCCATCTCCATCGGAATCCGTATCCAAATAATTCAAATCTCCATCATTATCAGGACCATCGACTGCTCCTTCCACAGAGTCAAGAATTCCATCTCCATCACTATCAGTATCCGCAGCATTTACAACACCATCACCATCAGGACCATCGACCGCGCCCTCCACATTATCATTAATACCATCTAGGTCAGAATCTACAGAATAAGGATCCATACCTTTCTCTACTTCAAACCCATCTTCAAATCCATCATGATCACTATCTCTATCCAAATGATTAGGTGTGCCATCACCATCCGAATCAAGATTCTCCCGAGATCCCTCAAACAAATCAGTCAAACCATCATTATCATCATCCAAATCAAGTACATCACAAACATTATCATTATCATTATCATTATCAATCGGCCTCGAATTCTCATCTTCTGGATCAGACAAACAATCTAACTCCAGTTGATTATCAAAACCATCATTATCCAAATCAGTATCAAAAGCATTTGGAATATTATCGCCATCATCATCTAGATAATTCAAACTTACAGCAGGCAAAACACCCTCAACTTGATTTCGATCCTCAAAACCAAAAAGCAATTTACCAGCAAATTCATCAAAACCACGATCATATATCGCCTTTTCTAATTCAAAAACAAACTCTAATCTCAACTCAGATCTTTGCAATCTATCACGCAAATTAGCATCCATATCCACTTTCAATCCAGCCCGAGTATTAACTAACAAAGAAGCCAAATCCACAAGCAATGCCTGCTCTTCATATACATTAATAGCCAATAAATTAGCCCTATCATCTCGATTAGACAGCACACTTAAAAGTCCCTCAGAATCAAATATCAAAAAATCCAAAAAAGAATTCAATGCATAGCTCGCATCAATCATATACTGAATCACCACAATTGGGTCATCAACATCTACAGATGAGTTAACTGCGGTAATATCCAGTGCATCAAGGCCCATCTGCACCCCATCAGCCAGCTCATCAATATCTTCATCATCGCTATTACCAACAGAACTCGATCCAGATCGGTTGGCCCCAGAGCCAACCCCACTAGCAGAACCAGCACCCACAACAGACGACTGCCTATCCGCCTCACCAAACACAAGCCCATCTGGCGCCTGCACATCAAGCCAATACTGCCCTTTCTTCAGTCCTACTACAGGATCCATCTGCACAGCGGTACCCTTGAAAACATCAAAAACTTGCGTCACATCCGAACTAAAAAACCCACTCGGAACACTCGCCAACACCCATCCGCTTTGGATAGGTACAAACGAAAATTTCGAAGTAGAAGTTTCCGGACAAATTCGCACAACTTTATTAGAAATCACCACCACATTCGAATTGGCCGCCACAATAGTCGACGCCAATTTATTTCTTGGCACTCCAGCCACAGCATCTCGCGAAGCCTCAAAGGCCTTCGAACCATACTCCACCCACATTTGCTTGGTCGCATCGAATCCAAGAACTAAATAAAAATCATTTTCACCGGTAATTCTCTTTAATAACTTAGCAGCAGTCGTATCACGATATACAGGCACAACCGCGGTAGTCCCAAGCATCTTAGCCTTCACAGGGTCAGAAGCACACTCAAAGTCAGCTGGATTGAGTCTCAGCAAAATATCCCCCAACTGATCCAAAGTCAAAGACCCGGTCAAATCAGAACCGAGACTTAGTTCAGGCAGGGCCGGAGGCCCTGCCTTTCTATCAAGCAAATCATTTGCTATCATCACTCCCCCCAGAACAATCATCAGCAATAGCAACCAATATTTAAACTTGTTCAAGTTCATGATAAGGGAATATGAAAATTAAGGTAGTTGATAAAAGTCCTTCGGAGGCAAACAGATCTTACCTACAGCATCAAACAAGGCTTGTTGCATATTAACATTGCTACAATAATATGTTGGATTATCAGAAAACCTAGCTATACCTGCTGAGAAATCATTATCACCCAAGTTCACATGTGACATCGCATTAAACATTTCATCAGTATCAAAAACGAAATCCAATTCCGATGCATCAAATTTATCAACAGCCAAATTAAACATAGAACGCCCTCTCAAGCTTATAAAATTGGCTAAAAATAGCCTATCCAATTCAAACACTTCCCCATCAGCCCCTGACAAAAAGAAGTCAAATGCAACAACTCTAGCTGTTTCATCAAATAATTCTAAATTATCCAAACTCAAACCTTCATGAATATAAATAGGAGAATTAACCACTTTATTAGAATCCACAGAAATATTATCGATACCATTACAGTGGTTAATACGAACACCAGAGAATACACCAACATTAGAAACTGATCTCAAGGTCAAGTCACCATTCCCATGAAAATTCTCAACATGATAGTAAAAACTACAAGGATAAATACTCAAAAACACATTGTTCCCGTGCTGCATAGAAACAGTAAATCTACCCGCATTTACATAGGTGTGAGACACAGTTCTTGCATCCCCAGTAGTAAACTGTTCCACACCAGAGCCATCTCCCCAATCAATATCTAAGGTAACATTATTCACAAGAGAATTATCAGCTAGACCAATCGTCACGGTCTCACCAGCAGCTACTTGATAAATCAATTCAGTAGCATCACAGGCATCACCATTACCATCAACATTAGTGTCAGTTTGATTTGCATTAGATACAGAATCACAATTATCATAAGCTAGCACATCCCCAGAAGTAACTACATCACGCGCATAGAATCCATCACCATCAAGATCCAAACACCCTTGCACATTCAAAAGTCTTTGATCTTCTGAGTAATATTGTGGAGTTCTTTCACAATCATCATCTTCATCAAGCACACCATCGTTATCATCATCAGTATCAGCATTGTCACCAGTCCCATCAAAATCAAAGTCAAATTGCTCAGAGGCATCAGCCACAAACATATCCAGATAATCAACAACACCATCCGCATCTGTATCAATTTGCATGAATTGTTTAACTTGTGCGATATCAAAATCAATATGATCCAAAATCCCATTATTATTAGTATCCAAGATATTTGATTCCAAGGCATCAATTATTCCATCACCATCACGATCGATTGGCTCAGCAGGGTTTGGACCAACTTCGACTCCATCATCAAATCCATCATTATCACTGTCTGCATTACGAGCATCAGTTTCACCCAGATCTTGAACACCATTCAGATTTTTATCTTCTTGATTATCTCGCAACCCATCACCATCAGAATCAGTACTTCGGAAATCCGCCACACCATCGTTATCAGTATCAACATTGCCTTCTACAGAATCTAGAATTGTATCATCGTCAGAATCTCTATCGATATAATCAGCAATTCCATCATCATCAGTATCAACAACACCTTCAACAGAGTCTAGAATTGTATCATTATCACTATCAGTATCCCGTGCATTCACAAAGCCATCACCATCAGAATCCACGGTTCCATCTATCCCATCGATGATTCCATCACCATCTATATCATCATCGATAGCATTGAAGCCGACAGTAATTCGTTCAAATTCATCCGATAATCCATCGTTATCACTATCATCATCCAAGGCATCAATTTGGTCAGTGTTATCAGTGTTTCGAGGATTATTTACATCAACTACCTCTTGAGCATCGGTAAATCCATCACCATCGGTATCACTATTAGTAGTAGAAGTTCCAATTCTTTGTTCATCTAAATCAGACAAAGTATCATCATCATCATCTAAATCACAAGCATTACCCTGGTCATCATTATCACTATTGGTTTGAGCAGGATTCGCAATAGCAGGACAGTTATCCAAATCATCAATCACACCATCAGAATCTGTATCAACTTCACAGACATCACCAATATCATCTCTATCCGCATCCGCTTGATCAGCATTTGAAGTCAATTGACAATTATCAACATCATCTCGAGCCAAATCACCATCGGTATCAATATTATTTGGATCAGTTTCATTTGGTTGTACAACACCATCTTGATTGGCATCCTCAACACCATCATCCAAGCCATCACCATCTGTATCCGCAACTAAAGGATACCATCCAGAAGCTACTTCCAATCCATCATATACACCATCACCATCAGAGTCAACTTCAAAAACATGAGTACCAAGGGCAACTACTCGACC
>CAYYFV010000070.1:0-896 GCA_964471455.1 uncultured Candidatus Peribacteria bacterium
AATTCCTTATTCAGTTTGCCAAGCATAGATAACTCTCCATAAATAGCAAACTTTTGGGCTTCGGAGACAGTCGTCACAAAGTCAGCCGTCATTAGAATTTGTTTTTCGGAGTTACAAAACCGATCGACTAGCGCATTTGATTTATCAAAAAATGCTCGAATCTGAACTTCTGCTGGAGTCCAACCATTCAGATCACATACAAGATATTTATGCTTAAGTTTCCAGCCACTGACCACTCTACAAATATCAAAACCGGTCGCAATCACGATATTTGCCTTCGATTCATTAATTTTTTTCAAAACAGCCTGCTTGTCTTTCGACGAATTAATATTAAAACAGCCTGTATTCTTTGTTTGCTTAGACTTAAAAAATAAATATTTTTCTATCTCAAAACCCGCATCCAGAAGGGCCTTTTCAAACATAAAAGTTCTCAGAGAAAAAGCTGATCGATCTAAGGATTTTAAGGGGTCTGGGCCGAAGCCAAGTAATATTATTTTATGCATATTTTATACTTTAGATTTTTTAGGTCCAAATTAGGCCAAAATACTAAGCTATTCCTAATATAGTCCTTATATTTGGGATTGTCCATCATGTGTTTCTCAGGCAACAAATAAACCTGCAAAAGATCCGAATTGTTTTATATTCCCGAAAGCCATCTATCATATTTTGATATCGTAGAACCATTTCTGAGTTTGATATAAACGGCAGGCCAATATGGAGACTCGGTCTCATAGTCCACAAGCGCACTCAAGTAAATAAGATCCAGCTCGGAATACCTGCAGGTTTAGAAAATGGAACAGACCCGACCACAAGCCCGACCACAGACCAGACCACAGACCCTAGGCGACATACCCAGGGTGAGATCACCAGGTCCCAAACACTTACAGGTAATAGGA
>CAYYFV010000070.1:906-5361 GCA_964471455.1 uncultured Candidatus Peribacteria bacterium
GTCCACAAGCGCACTCAACTACATAAGATCCAGCCGCGAATACCTCCCGGTTAAGAAAATGGAACAGACCCGACCACAAGCCCGACCACAGACCCTAGGCTACATTCACAGGGTCATATCTCCTGGTCCCAACCACTTACAGGTAATAGGAAAACAGTTGCGAAGCATACCTTTAATAAATTACTGAATGGATTTTGCTGGATGCCAAAGCTACAACTCCGGTTAAGACAAAACCCCAGACAATATCGATAGGTACAATTACATGAGAAAAGTTTTTAAGGGTCGCCAAATTAGTTAGGTCATAGGTCGCATAGCACAGGGCACCTAGCAGCCCACCCGTCACAAATATTTTTAAATTACCTGCCCCAAGGTTTGGATTAACTGCAAAATACATCACACCGGCTACATAAATACAATAGAAACAAATTGCCGCCCCCCAATTGACTGGTCCGAGTAAGTGGCCGAGCTCGCGGCTATACAAGTCTTTAGCTATATATCCAAGCCACAATAGATCTAGAGCCACAAAGCTAATCATACTTAAGAGCAGCCAGGTAATTATCTTAAACATTTGTATAAGGTTATATATCATAAATATCATAGCACAATCTCCATCAGACGGATGTCGACTTTTGCAATTTAATATTTCGAAGGCTGGCTCATAGTTCAAAACTCAAACCAAAAAGTGGCGGAGAGACAGGGATTCGAACCCTGGAGACGGTTGCCCGCCTAACTCCTTAGCAGGGAGCCCCGTTCGGCCACTCCGGCACCTCTCCACTTTTTTAGCCCCTATAATTTAGTAAAACCTTGCATAATTTGCAAGCTTAATTAGGATATTTATTACCAAATTCAATTGATAAACAAGGATAAATTAGAAATGGATGTTATAAAATTTAACCTTATGAAAGTCTTCTTCAGAGCGAATTAATTTTCCTCCGTAAGAAAAAACCAGATCATGCATATGAATCCCAGTAAATACAAAAGGAACTGATTCATATTTTGAAAAGTACAACTTATTTAGTTCACGCATTAACTCTGACTCAAGCAGTGCCTTAACACCACCTGATCTTAATACCAATCCTGCATCCTCTTCGATTTTTTTATCCGTCCATTGGCTGGATAGCTTTCCTTGATCTCTTAATTGACTAGCTAAGACTTTAATAGTTCTATAAATCTTTATTTTATTTAAGCCCATTCTTTGAGGATTTTTAAGACTATCTATATCTCCTTTAAGAATTAATTCAGGATTTTTTTGCTCTCCGATAAGGTCTAAATACAAATGATAACTTATATTTTCCAGAATAGACATCATTACATTACCAACACCTCTATTGTGACAGGTTAAAAGCATTCTAAAGGCCTCCCAGTCTTGAGTTGGATTAAACTCTTGATTGTAAACAAACGCTATATTTGTCAAAAAATCCAGATCATGCTGGAAGTTTTTATAGGCAATTACACTAGAAATTATCTCAGAATCAGTAATGATTTCTAAAAATTGAGACTTTTGGGTCTTATATTCGATATTCAATTTAGTTTGTTTTTCAATAAGAGCAGAATATGCAGAGATTCTATGTGATTTTACTGCTAGATCAAGGGTTGGATTACTAAATATTCTAATACAGGTCATAAAAGTATAGTACAAAGTTTTTTTATCCATTTCATAATCAAACTTACCAGTCATAGCGTTTTGAAACTGAGAAGATTTAACAATATCTAGAATTGGATTATCCGTTAGCTCCAAATACTGTATATCTGAAAGTAGTCGTGACATTTGCCGAGTGTGTGTTTCGAAGGCTTTAGATGCTTTATCCCATTTATCAGGTTCTACAGGAAAATCTAAATACTCTCTCACCGCATTATCAAATTGAATAAAACTGGTACTATATTCAGGGTTATTTGATAGTTTTAATGTATCGGCTGTTAGTTTGTTTATTCCCAAATGAATTAATTGCAGTGATTTAGAAATAGTATCTTTACCATTGATAAATTTCATTAATAAAGGTTTTGACTCAATTTCATGTATAACCTCTTGTACCCATGGGTTTTCTGATGCTGAAAACTCAGCATAATATGCAGCAATCTGTTCTAAGTTTCCAATTGACGCTCTAGTTTGAAGAGCTACACCAGACTCAATATGATTCATTTGTCTTCCAATGACTTTTAAAAAGGGGCGTATCAATCCTGGTCTCTGTACCTCTAGAGTATGGCTACCCAAAATTAATGTCTTCATCAAATTATCTCCAGTAACTAATGAAACTGCATGTTGCATTGCTCTTGATGGTTTTAAATCTAATATTTCGTCTTCGCCGTAAATCTCAAAACTCGGACTAACTAGTTCAAAATCATGATCTTTTATTTTTACAATATCCCTTGATAGCTCTTTTAAATAGGTGATATTTAAAGTAATTGTATAGCTGCCATCCGCAATTCTATCATATGTAAATTCTCGATCAAACAGTTGCAATAAATCTATTCTTTCAAAGTCATGTAAAGAATCAGATACTGGTTCTTCGCTAACTAAATCTAAAAAATAATTTAAGAATGCAAAAGCCTCAGACGCAGACTTGATAACAGGAGATGTTATATCTTCAAATCTTCGAGATCTTAATTTTTCTATTTCCAAACTAATTTCACTAACTCTTTGAAATGATATGGTGGTAATCGTATTTGCGTTAAACCGGCCTTTATCTATATCAATGGATTGAACGCTTTGATCTATCATTTTCAATATTAATATTTTTTCATATGGATGAAGCTGAGGATTGTCTGATTGGATAAGATCAAAAACAAATTGGAAATGTTGCATGGGTTTACTACCAGGTAAAATAACAGCACCGACCAGAGATCTTTCATTGTCTAAAATTAACTTTAGTTTAGCCTTTGCATTACCAGTGGATGTTATTTCGGAATCTGTACCAACCTGTAATATTTCATCCACTTGCTTCATACTCAAAACAGGAATTATTGTTGTTGGAGTAATTCTAGTTACTGGTAATCCAATCACTTCCAAAGCTACAAGATAAGATTCAATTTCAGGATGGGGTAAATCTAATTTTTCTTTCAAAAGAGTGGAGACATGATCATAAATTTTAATTTTATCTTTTTCCATCGTAGCTAACTGAAGATAATTTTCAGATTCTATGGAGTAATCAAGTCCCGGTGTTGGGTGGGAAGGCTCTAATCTATCTAAAAACAAGTGTTCGTCTGCTTGGGTGCTAGAACTAGCAAAATCAAAGGCTCCATCAATTACCTCTTTGCCCCCAATAAAATGAAGAATTTGAGGTTCCAAATATGTAATACTATCACCCCTACGAAGTCTAAAGTTCGGAGTGAAGTCAATCTCAATACCTTGTCCATTATACACTTTTAAAGAGTATGGATTGCCTTTTTGAAGTAGGTAAGGAGCCGTATCATCTAAAAACTCATCAAGGGTGAAACCATCCGAATCTATATCTATACTTTTCTCAATTTCTTTCATACCTAAATTAAAACCAATGTGTGAATTGTAAGAAAAAGTTCGCTTAACTGATTCCAAATTTAGGTTTTGGGTAGTTGCATCTAATCCCATTTCCTTGTCTTTTTGTGCTTGTTTACTCATTGAAGATCTGATAGATCTATCAACATCTGTCTGATATCTAGATCCTTGATAATATATAAGTACTATACCGGGTCTCGAAAGAACATCTTTCATACTTTTTAAATATTTTACCTCGTCTTTAATGGACATTGAGCTTTTATCAGGGCTATCTTTCATCGAGTAGGATAGTGAATCAATTGAAGAAGCAGCCACCTTCAATTCCCCAGTGCGCAAACCTTCTCTCTTAAAGTCCCAGGCATTTAGTCTAGGGGTGTTTTTAACCTCTGTAAGATTTAACAAGCTAGCCAGGTTATCTCTTCCATAGTGAGAAACTATGAATCTCTGAACCATTGCAGAGCAAACAGCTCTATCTCTATCCTTACTTTTTAATATCAGTATTGGAGCTGTGCCACTTTTTAGAATTAGTTCTGCATCATCAAACCTTTTACGGAAGAGTTCTGGCATCACGGGGATCGGTTCAGGAGAAAAACTTTTAATTTCTATTTTAGTATCATCAACTTGTTTGTTTGGGGTTTCGGAAGAGTGAATTTCCCCTGGATGTTTCCTGCTCATTGCAAATATTTAATTAAATTATTATAACATAAAAAAACCAGGCTGTAAACAACTCAATTCAACAAATAAATGAAAATTATTCTGTCAATCTAGAATTTTAGTTCAAATTTTTAGAACCCAATTTGGAATTTAACCCCCCACCTTGAGCATATCATTTGATATAAAAATCCCCCCAAAATAAACACCCAAAATATGGGTCTTGATTTTGCATATTTCACAATATATTGTGTTTGCACATATCCCTAAACACAAGATATGCCTATCCACAAAATCCAAAAAAGAACCGGTCAAATCGTAGATTTTGATCT
>CAYYFV010000071.1:0-5359 GCA_964471455.1 uncultured Candidatus Peribacteria bacterium
CATCAAACAGTCACTACAATCAATCCAAGGGCCGCATATCACATTGCAAAAAATCTCGGTTTTGATAAGCTAGCTTTAGATCTAGAATTTGCTCATTTCAATGAAATAGAGAAGTTCAATGACAGGTTCGGACTCAAGTTAAACCAATTTGCATATGAAGAAAGTTTTAATAGCATCCAATAATCCTGGTAAGCTCAAAACAGCACGCTTCGTATTTAGCACACAAAATAACTTTCAACTTTACACACCTGCCGATCTAGACATTTCTTTGGAAGTTGAAGAAACAGGTACCACCTATGAACAAAACGCCCTGCTAAAAGCAGAGGCGTTTTCTAAACTCGTCCCAGATGATTTTTTTGTCATAGCTGATGACTCCGGAGTCGATGTCGACGCCCTACCAGGGATGCTAGGGGTCAAATCTAGACGCTTTGGAGCTGGGGCAGATGCGACCGATCAAGAGTGGCTCGAGCACTTTTTAGATGCCATATCTCATGTCACAGAGCCTGCCAAGCGCACATCTTCTATGCAAACAACAACCTGCCTGCTCACAGACCATGGCCCCCTTTTTTTTCACGGTAAACTACATGGACTGATTACTTTCGAGCCACAACATTCAATCACCAAGGGTTTACCTTTCTCATCAGTCTTTCTCATACCAGAAGAGAACAAGGTCATAGCCGCACTCGATTACGAAACCGAGTCCAAGTATTCACATCGTATGGATTCCTATGGGCAAGTTGCCGAATATCTTAACAAATTATAATGTTTCCAGACGATCAATTAGAGCCATCCTTGGAGCAAACGCTTCAAGCCATAGATTACAAACGCTTTGAGTTATCTAAATTAGATTTCAACTCATTCTGGCAGATTGGAGAGCAGACTGGTCAACTCCTTCGCGACACAGTGATTCGCATCAATGCCAAGAACGTTTTGGAACTTGGAAGTTCTTGTGGATATTCCGGTCTCTGGATCTGTGAAGGCCTTCTCAAAACGGGAGGTCATCTCTACACAGTTGAGTCCCATGCTGAGCGCTCCCAAATTTGCCGCCAGAGCTTTGAGGATGCCGGCGTAGCCCACATGGTCACTCCAATCAAGGATCATGCACCCGAAGTATTCCAAAGGCTTCCAGAGCCAAAATACGACCTCATTTTCATTGACTGCACCAAGAAGCAAACCCTAGAACTCTTTCAACTCGCCGCCCCCAGGCTCAATCTAGGTGGAGCCATCCTAATTGACAATATAAATTCTCACAGAGATCAATTTACTGATTTTTTTGAGTATCTAGCTCAAAAACAAGTCCGCTATTCGATTCTCGACATAGACGCCGGACTATTTCTCTATCAAAAAAACTAACTCGCCCAACCAATCGGATCCGCCAGCCCGCCCCTCAGTCCAAAATCTGCACCGAGCTCAAAGGACTCTGACAAGCCCGCCCCACATATCCAACTTTTGGAGAGAAAAACAATCTCAGCTCTTCGGCTTCGTTTTTCAAAATCTTTTGTGATTCCTCGTTACTCAAACTAAAAATCTGACTTTTTATAATGCCACTATTATTCACACATCCCAAGTTGACTTGATAGACCGAGTCAGACACGCGCACAACCCCGCCCAAACTTTGAGCAACTAGTTCGCTCAGGTTCTGACTGTCAGATTGGAACTCTAGCATAACCGACTGACCATCCTGCTTGCTTTTTGCACCCACTACATCCAAAAATCCCTTCAGGCTACCCTCAAATATCTCAACAGTTTCAGTCTCAGCCTCTTGCTCAACTTGCTTTTCAGACTCAACTATCATACTCTCAGCCAGCCCATGCCCTTGGCTTTCGCCACCATCTTCACCCCGAAAACTCTCAATAAACTCCAGGGCCTGCTTCTCAATCCGGTCACTACTAGCAGAGGTCTCGATCAACTGCACACTCCGCTCAATTTTGGCCAAATCCTTCTTCAGAAATCGAATTTCATTATACAAATATCCATTGACCATCCCCATCACAACAACCAAAATAGTCAGTAAAAACTGCAACATATTCACAATTACATTTCACTAATCATACGCCAAGAAAAAAAACTTCGCAAACAGACTTGCAAAATCCAAAAAAAATACTATAATAACCTCTTGTTAATCAAATGAGATGTCAAATCGCTCTCCAAACCAACCGGAAAACATTACTTCATCTGGCCGTCCTTCCAATCGCTTAAGGCCTCTAGGTCAAGCACCTTCTGCTGTGATAAAAACAATATCAAATATTGCCAAGGCCACTACCCTGTATCTTGCCGCGCTAGCTGCTACGCCAGATATTTCACAAGCCCAAGAACCAGTCCCGGGACCCAATCATTCTCAGCAAATGACACTTGGTATCGAAGGTGAATCAAATAATGCAACAGCAGCTGCCAGTTACCATATCAAGGGGAGCTTCGTGGTTCCAAGTATCGATTTTGGTGACTCTACGGGATATCCCTATAACTCAATCTTTGGACTGAACTCTCATGCAATGGTAAGAACTAATCCGAATGGATGGGGCATTGGACCCTATATATCTCAATACATGAGGTATTTGCAACTTACCGAGGTGGACCAGCACAGTTTGTATGAAGATTTTTATCAGTACAACAGTGCATTTATCAATTTACATTACAAAAAACTATATTTAGGTGTTGGCTTCCATATTCAAGATCTACTCAGATTCGATCCCAATGCTGACGAATTCTTTGATGACTATGCTTTCATACTAGGACTAGATTCAGACATATTCGGTTTTCAGATCCAATATGCGACCGCTTTAGCAAATTCAGACACACCCGATTATCTCGCAGCATCTGTCGACTTCCATATCAATCCAGACTTGAGTATCGGTCTTAATTATCGATATGCAGACTCTCTCCTTGCCGCATTTGTTAACCAAGAGCAGCAAGCTTATGCTCATAGCTTCGGTGGAATGCTTACTTACCGCATCGGGAGTCACACACAACCAGTTTCATCCAGAGTTGGTATCGGAGGTCGCTACGAAGACCAGGCTCTCGGCACCGGACTTGATATTAGCCATGTCTTCTCCATCAACCACGACGCCCAAAAACCCACCAACCTTCCAGTTTCCACTACTGGAGACGGTAATACTGACGTCAAAGCCTCAGTCGATACCGCCTGCCAAGAATCTGCAGCACTAGATTTTTCCAGCTCTTCTGTAAATAAGGATCAGTTAGAAAAAATGCTCACATGCAAAGACGTAGTCACTGTTACACTGAAGGCTAATCAAATTAAAGAAGTTATAGATTCTGCCCAAACAAAGGTCAACAAAATCTCTTTTCAAATTAAAAATCCTGACAAACTTAAAGGGCAAGGCCTTGTGAATTTACTGAAGAAAATAACAAATGCACATAGTATAAGTTTCTTAGATTTTACACTAGATCCATATGCCAAATATCTTATTCATCAATTGAATGGAGCTACTCATGCAGTACTCAAGGGCGCTCAAGGTGTAGAATACACTGAGGGAACAGAAGAAACATTGGCACATAACTTTCCAGATATTTTTAACCCAACAGCAAAACCTCATTTCGACGGAACTCATTATAAACTACCAAGCAATTGTAGCGTGGAGCCGACAAACACCCTTATAGTTAGCGGCTCTATTTTTTATGTCGAAAAAGTATCTAATGATCTCATAATAAAAAGATCTTGTAGTCAAGGCGAACCTCAAGTAAGAAATAGTAATCCAATTTCATTTTACCAAGACATTACACCCAGCGGTAATGAGATAAGTACAATTGATTTTTTCCTGCCCTTTATAGAAAAATTTGATGCTCAATTACGCTTTGATCATCATGATCAAAAAGTTACCGTACCAGGATGGCAAATTCAAGTCAAAGGATCTCCAAAGGCTATGAAGTCAATGAAGGCTTACCTTTCATCATTTCTAACTGAAAACAAGCAAGCGTTTAAAAGCACTATACCTAGACAAATCAGTCCCAAGTGGAGCTTTACTACAGATTCTGCCACCCTTGTTTTAACCGAAGACTTAGACAAACAGCATAAACCAGACAGAGGTGTTGAAGTCCAGATCAATTTTACCAAGCAAGCACATTAAAACCAAAAACACCCTCTCCAGGGTGTTTTTTTATTCCTATTACACCAATCCAACAGTCCAATTGGTTCCAGGCCCCTCCAATATCTATCAAAACTGTATCAAGCCCAGCCGGCCTACTTCTTTACCAAAAAAACTAATCCAGCCCCGCGGCCACTACTAGATAAAACAAGTCACCTACAATAATTAATCCAAAATCTGCACCGAGCTCAAAGGGCTCTGACAAGCCCGGCCCACATATCCAACTTTTGGAGAGAAAAACAGTCGCAACTGTTCAGCCTCATTCTTAAGAATCTTTTGAGATTCATCATTACTCAAGCTAAAAATCTGACTTTTTATAATTCCACTATTGTTCACACAGCCCAAATTCACCTGATACACACCATCTGCCACGCCCACAACCCCACCCAAACTCCTAGCTACAAGCTCCTGCAATTTTTGACTATCCGACGCAAACTCCAGCATCACAGACTGGCCATCCTGCTGAGTTTTTGGACTGTCAATATCAAGAAAACCCTTCAGGCTACCCTCAACAATTTCCACAGTCTCAGAGTCCTCATCCGCCTTCGCATCCTCCATTTCAGCGGATTCTACCACAGGGCTTTCAGCCAAACCATGCCCCAGGTCTTCTCCCCCTTGAAAACTCTCAATAAATTCCATAGCCTGCTTCTCAATCCTCCCA
The DNA here is from genome assembly GCA_964471455.1 of uncultured Candidatus Peribacteria bacterium. Taxonomy (GTDB): domain Bacteria; phylum Patescibacteriota; class Gracilibacteria; order UBA1369; genus CAYYFV01. Next base: position 4,765 of record CAYYFV010000071.1, read on the forward strand.
CTACTAGCCGAGGTCTCTAATAGCTGAACACTACGTTCAACTTTCAGTAAATCCTTCTTCAAAAAACGAATTTCATTATACAAATATCCGTTCACCATCCCCATCACAACAATCAAAATAGTCAGTAAAAACTGCAACATATTCACAATTACATTTCCCTAATCATACGCCAAGAAAAAAAACTTCGCAAATAGACTTGCAAAAAACCAAAAAGATATTATAATAACCTCTTGTTAATCAAATGAGATGTCAAATCGCTCTCCAAACCAACCGGAAAACATTACTTCATCTGGCCGTCCTTCCAATCGCTTAAGGCCTCTAGGTCAAGCACCTTCTGCTGTGATAAAAACAATATCAAATATTGCCCAAACCACCACCATGTATTTGGCAGCTCTCACGGCCACTACTACTGTTTCACAGGCCCAAACAGCTAAGCAGAGTGCAAACTATACGATAGAACAAGCATACCGTCCTGATAACACCGTAAAATTAACTACAGGTTATATTCTAGATACAGAGACTACTAATCTAGATCTTAGAGTATTTTTTTTTCCTCCAAACAACACAGACGAACCTTATAACTCAATTGTCGGGG
>CAYYFV010000072.1:0-5216 GCA_964471455.1 uncultured Candidatus Peribacteria bacterium
AAAATAAAAGAAAACGAATTAATCATAGTACTTGGGTACGCAATAATGGGCTTTGGTTTTCTATTGTATTTCTGGGTCTCATCAATAGTTCTCTTGTTTGTCGTTCAAGCCATTATAGGGCTAGGTGAGGCTATTTATTCACCAGCTTTTGATGCAGTCTATTCTAAACACCTCGACGGACATAAATCGGGCACACAGTGGGGTGCCTGGGAGTCAATGAATTACTTTACGACTGCTCTTGGGTCAGTTGTTGGTGGGGGCCTTGTAACAGTTTTTGGTTTTCAAACGCTATTTATAATTATGGCCATACTATGTTTCGGCAGTGCTTCATATATATATTGTCTAAAACGGAGCGTGCTTTAATAGTCACATATCAAGGAGTTTACATTTTCAAATCCAGCGGGAGCTCATTATAAGATGAGCTAAAGCCCATTCTGCTACAGAAGACACCCGCTAATAAAGAAGAGGGCTATCTCCCAGCTTATAGATCTTTGGCTTGGACACTACAGTGTCTCTGGCTTATTCTTGGCATCACCCCACCCAAAAATTCATTTGATATTGACAAATAGTTATAACACGGGCACACTTCGTACAAGCAAGATGCTAGCTACACCCAAGGTACAAACGCTAGCACAAATAGCTAAAACTTTTTGAACAGTATTTTGAATTTAGTGTTTAGATCATTTACTCTTGTTAACAACCAGTCCGTATGCAAAACAGTATATTAATTATTACAGATTATCAGAATGATTTTGTAGCACCAAACGGCAAGGTTTCAAAGAGGATTGGTAATAACTCACTAAAGGCAAGTCAAGCCATTGAACAGAATATTCAAAAACTAATTGCAAATTGGCACAAGGAAAAGCGTCATATACTTTTTCTAATGAGTGATTATAACTCAAAAAGGCATAAGGGTGCTTATAGAAAACATAGAGAAATAGGCCCATATGGCAATACAGCAATAAAGGGCACATTTGGGCATCAGCTATACAAGATTAAGCCCCAAAAAGGGTATAAAACTATTATAAAAAACTTTTTTGATGGTTTCTACCATACAGAGCTAGATGAATATTTGAAAAAGAATGGAATTGAAAATATCTATTTATGCGGAATCAATACTGATGTTTGTATTTTTCATACATCAATTAGCGCAATGAATAGGGGATATAATGTGCATATTATTGAAAGTGCAACCGTAGGAACGAGTAAGGAAAACAAAAAGATATTCCTAGATTATTTAGAAAAGTTCGTAGGAGTAAAAGTTATTTAAACTCAATAGAGATTTTGACTTGACTTTTAAAAATGTAAATGATAACTTACAATCTTATTTTATAATTATTATGAATATGGATTCTAAAAGAGTGGTAGAAACAATATACAGGGACGATACTGGTGCACAGTGGGGTCACAGAACTATGGAACATGCATCTGGCGTATGGGGAAGAGAGCCCATGCTTAAATACTTGCAAGAGGAGATAATTAAGAAAGCTGATACAGTAATTGATCTAGGATGTGGCGGAGGCCACCCCACTATTAAGGTTGCCGAGATGGCTGGAGAAAAGGGACGCATAGTTGGCATAGATTGTAGTCCACATCAATTGGAACTAACCCAGAAATTCCAGGATCACACAAATGTAACCTTTGCAAGTGCTAGTGTAACAAGCTTACCATATAGGCGAGAGTTCTTTGATAAGGCAGTTTCTTTTATGGTTCTTCATAATTTAAACATTGAGGAGGTCCGATCGACTTTCCAGGAAACTGCAAGAGTACTAAAAGTAGGTGGCCAAGCGGTTTTCCTGACCATGCATCCAGAAGTCCTAGAATCAACATGGGATCTAGATTTCTGGCGATGTAATGAAGACGACATTCAAACTTATAAAGAGGCAATAGACAAGGAAGGGGTAACAATAAGAAGTCGTGTAAAAAATTGTATGGGGAGTGGTCAAAAAGACGTAATGATGAATAATCACACAAGAACCAATATGGAGCAAGCAATTAGTGCAGCAGACCTTAGAATAGTTGCGGCAACAGATCTTTGGATAGATAGGGCAACTGCTGAAGCAAAATTTGGCAAGGAATCAGTCGTACAAGTGCCATCTACACCAACTTTTTGGAGGCTCACTCTAGCAAAGGACTAATCACAGATACATATCTGTAGTGACAACTTTTAACTACAACCGCTCACCACACTTGCAATATAACAAGATGGTGTCAACTTCTTGCACTACAGTCTAGATGGATCTACCAGTTTTAGCCCATATTCTCACATCTGAACTTGCTGGCAGCACATTGGTAGAAATAATCGATCTAGCTGAATACAAAGAACAATCTCAAGCTGGTCAAAGAAGAAAATATCGCTACAGATTTGATGTGTGAACTCAGCCAACAGCGCCTGTAGACATCTCCGCTCCCAGCTTATAGATCTTTGGCTTGGACACTACAGTGTCTCTGGCTTATTCTTGGCATCACCCCACCCAAAAATTCATTGAATATTGACAAATAGTTATAACACGGGCACACTTCGTACAATGGCGGACACTCTGTGAAGTTTTTAAAAATCCTTAATAATACCACCATCCAAATATTAATCTTCAAAATACATTTAAGTTAAGATTAAAAAAACACACTAATCAAAACAGTTATGTCCAAAGATATAAATCTAGACGTCAAAATAACAACCAAGCACCTCTTGCTTGTACCTGTGAGTTTAGATTATGCAGAGGAAATATTTCGAGAATTCACACCTGAAATCACTACTTTCATATACCCAAAACCAGCAACAAAGATCGAAGATTCTATTAATTTTATTACAACAGCTATTCAAGAGCGACAAGCGGGAACTGATCTCAATGTTGCCATACTCAGCAATCAAACGGGTGAATATCTTGGCGGTGCCGGTCTGCATAAGATCCATACCGACACACCGGAGTTAGGGATCTGGATCAAAAAGACAGCTCATGGATCTGGTTATGGAAAAGAGGCAATCTTTGCCCTCAAAGAGTGGGCCGATCAAAATCTCACCTATAAGTATCTTACGTATCCAGTTGCCAAAGAAAATATACCCAGCAGACACATCCCAGAAGCCCTTGGCGGTATTATTGCCAAAGAATACGATAAGACAAATCTTAGCGGAAACACTCATTTCATGCTCGAGTATCACATCTATCCTCCTCAAGAGATATAGATCTAATCACATTCATTAAACATTATAGATGGGCGTCCGCAATAATTTTATGCAGTGTCCCGATCTAAAAATCTATCAAAAATATATTTGAGATCACAGTGTCATATGACAATAGAAAGAGGGTTTACACTCAAGATCTATATATATTAAAATGCTAGTACATCTAAACTCAGAATATGGAGCCCTCTCAACAACGGCTGTCCGGTACTGAAATTGAAAGAAAATTTTTACTCACAAATATCCCAGACCAAGACTTGCTTGCTCCGATTCGCTATGAAAGATATTTTTTATATATTGATAAAGATACCGAGATTCGAATTCAAAAGAAATCTAATATATATGAATTTGAGAGAAAAAGCAGACAATCATCTGCTTCTTTTACTTTTCAAAAACAAAAACTTCAAATCACTCAAGCAGAATTCCAGAAATTAAGACAGCTCTGCAATCAAAGCATTATTCGGGATTCATATGTCCTCAAGGAGCATCCCAATATTACAATCAAGGTCTACCAGGCAGATTATCAGGGCCTGATTAGGGCAGAGGTAGAGTTTGCATCTGAGTCTCAAGCAACAAGCTTCATAGCCCCAGAATGGATGGGCGTAGAAATCACAAACACACCGCTATCCAGAGACTCTCAATTGATAGCATTGTCTCCATCAGAATTCCAGATGCTCCTCCAGCACCATACCTAGTGCTAAAATTTAGATATCATGTATTCTTAACAATTTATTATTATGTTAGATATTGTAGTCGATGCAGCCAAACAAGCAGGAGAAATATTGATGCATCATTATGGCAGGGTCAAAACCGAGTTTAAAGTTGATGATAAGGGTGCTGCAAGTATAGTCACTCAGGCAGATCTGGATTCAGAAGCTAAGATAGTCGAGATCCTAAAAGAACACTTCCCAGGGTTTAATATTCACTCCGAAGAGCAGGTCCAAGAAGATAACCACTCAGAGTACACATGGTATATTGATCCTCTTGATGGGACTTCTAATTTCACCAGAAACATCCCCTTATTTGGCGTTTCTATTGGTTTGGTTAAGGGTACAACACCAGTTCTAGGTGTGTTATATTTTCCAGTGTTAAACTTATTAGTACAGGCAGAGCAAGGTCAGGGGGCTTTTGCCAATGGTCAAAAACTTACAGTTTCGAAAAGGGAGCTCAAGCATTCTTTATATTACTCTGGAGGTTATCACAATGGACACCTACAATTAGAACCAAAGGTAGCAGAATGTGTAGGACTCATGAAAATTATAGATGCATCGTCATATGAGTTTGCTCAGATAGCCATGGGAGACGCCGAGCTGTATATTTTAAATAGTGTGCCTCATGATGTAGTTGCCGGCATCGTGATCGTTCAAGAGGCAGGCGGGCAGGTCACAGATGCACAGGGTGCTCAGTGGACACCGAGTTCTAAAACAATAGTCGCTTCCAACCAAGTCATTCACACTGATGTACTCAGGCTAATGGCTGATAAGTCATAACTACAAACCTTTACAACTATACAATTTTCAATTAAACTAAATTTGTAATATTCAATATGCAAAACACAGTAAACACACTCCTGCTCGCTCGAAAATATCAGATTCATCTGTGAGATTTTGAGTATTGCAAATATTTCAACTTATAACTTCACAGACGTGAAGTTTTTTATTATTTAAACTACAGTTCGCAATGGAACACAAATTCGTAGCAGTTTTAAACAAAAAAATCGACACTGGCAAACTTATGAACGCGTTAGCTCATATGACAGTTGGCTTGTCGACATTGATAAGATCCGAAGACATGCAGGTCATCAATTATCAAGATCGAGACGGGGGAGCACATATAGCATCTACATTACCGTACATTATCTTGAAGGCCAAAAACTCAAATCAAATTAGACTACTCAGGCAAAAGTTAGTCGAGCAAGATATACCATTTTCTTCCTTTAACGACTGCATGACTCATCGGTCCTGGTCTCATCAGGTAGAGCTCTCAAAACAAACGCCAGAACAAGATTTGGAATACTACGGGGTGTGTATGTTTG
>CAYYFV010000073.1:0-5194 GCA_964471455.1 uncultured Candidatus Peribacteria bacterium
TGGTTTCTTATTTGACGGGAACAACAGCCATGGATCCAAACTTGAAAATCTTGTTGTACGTGGATTCGAAACTTACAACCTTAAAATAGATAGCTCTGTTCGTACTACAGATACCACCTACATTATTCAAGATAATTACTTTGGTGTCGATCAAGATGGTAGTACAGTTTACACAGCTACAACCAATTATAATGTTTACTTTCAATCATCCGACCACATTAATTTCAATAGCAATACAGCAGCTGGTAAAAGATGGTATCATGTGTATGCCAGTAGTAGTGACAATGTAAATATTCAAAATTCCAATCTGGGTGCTACCTCTGATGGAGGCAAAGTTGTTGATAACTCCAACAACATGGTAGTTAGCGGCAGCGGAGTCTATGCACTCAATAGTGATGATGTCACTATTCACAATAATGTAGTCGGCGGCATAGAGGGCTCGTATGCGATTGAGGTCCAAACAGGTGACGATTTCACAGTCACAGATAATAGGGTCTGTATTAGTACATCCGATGTTAACTTATGTAAAGATGGTTATGGAATCGAAATAGAGGGACTATTCAACAACTATTCAACAGGCGGAACACTTACAGGTAATGTTGTGGACGGGGCCGATGCCACTGATACAAGCAACGGTCTCATATATGGAGTCGGTCTCACATATGTAGACAATCTTACATATTCAAATAATAGAATTGGAATGACCAATGGGTTTTCTGAATCAGGAAGCTCACTCTTAAAAATGGACGAGGTGTATTCATCCACTTTTAGCAAGGGTGCCAATGGAGCCTTTGGTACATCTAATTATGGCATCTATCTTGCTGGTGGAGACATTTATGACAACACTTTTGAGGATTTCGATATTACCTGGACAGCCGGAACACCAAGTGGAGAAACAGACAATCTCTCTGGCTTCCGTTGGGATGCAAACAAAATTTACAATAATACGTTTACGAATATAAAAATATCCGGAGTTGATAATGCCATGTATAATTTGGATGGAGCAGCCGAAGAGTTTAATTATTTTGATGGGGTCTCTGCTTTTGATCTGACAAATGCTCAATTTAGTTCGCAAGACCCCTTCACCACAGCCCAAAATGCTTTGCAAAGTGGCACCCCAACAGTAAATTCGACTACTTATAGTGGTGGTAGCTTTAGAGTGAATCTCGATGTATCTGCAACTGTGACCGGGGAGTCTTGTACCTTTGCAGCATATATTTCGGATGTAAGTGGAGAGGCCGACATTTTCTTACAAGATGGATCGGGTAATCGGCAGGTATCCGGCACGCTCAATGCGGGTACTTGTAGCCTCACTAGTCAAGAATTCATAATTCCGGATAGCTACTCAGTTCAAAACAATAACTTTGTAAACACCATGGTGACAGATGTTATAGCATCTGCCAACCTAGACGATGGTACAGCTGTTTCGAATGTTAAACAAACTTCGGCCTATTCAACAGCTGCTGCTGCAGATTTCAACTTGCCAGTCACTGCAGCAATTACGATTGACGATGGTGACTCCAATGATACAGAATCAATGTTCCCTAAGGACACTACCATCACCCTAGATGCCAGCACCTCAACCAACGGTGACTCATATGAATGGGACTTGAATAACTCCAAAGATGCAGCAGACGACGGCAATCCGGCCACCACATGGGACAACGATGGAAACTCATCAAACGATATAGACGTAACAGGCACAAGTGTCACGGTGAACTATGTGACAAACCAGGTCAATGGAAGTGATCATTATTATGATATTACGGGTAATACTGATTTTTTGATAACACTAACAGCAACGGGAATTATGTCTGATACAGATTCAACTACAAAGAATCTTCAGTTACTAGATCCCGAAATTACGGGCGGAATTTCATCTTGTACACAGGACCCGGGTGGTGGGTATCAGCCCAGTCTTATAGATATGTCATCTGTAACACCGGATTCATTATATTGGGATTTCGACACCCTCACAGACGCAGCCGACGACGGAGACGCGGCAACCACTTGGGATAATGATGGAACCACAGACAATGATCAGCAGGCCACATCAGCTTCCCCGGCAGAGGGACCAACCTATGCGGTAGGCAGTTATATACTTTCACTTAATCATTTCGATACCGAAGGTCAAATCGCTACCACAAGCAAGTCTATAGAGGTGGTTAGTAGTATAGTTTCTCCAACGGCTAATTTCTCACATTCTGTCGATGGTTTGACGGCAAATTTTACAGATAGCTCGACTGGTGGTTGTATAACAGGCTATGAATGGGACTTTGACAACAATGGGGTTGTCGATTCTACAGATGAAAATCCAAGTCATACATATCCCTCGGCAGGCACATACGATGCAACCCTAAAAGTCACTAACCAGTCCGGCAACAACACTACTTCTGCTGTCGCGATCGAGGTGACTGATGTCTTGCCGCAGGCCAATTTTAGTGCAAGTAGTGTGTCTGTAGACCTGGGCACAACCGTAAATTTTACGGATACCTCGACCGGGGATTTTATCACGGCCTATGCATGGGATTTTGATGAAGACGACAATACTGACTCCACAGACCAACATCCAAGTCACACCTTCAACACACCCGGAACCTTTGATGTAAAATTAACAGTTAGCAATCCGGCAGGAAGTCACTCCACGACAGTCGCAGTTGATGTACTACCAGACGCCTCTTTCTCGGTCAATGACGGCAGTGGCAATGCAGCTCTCCAAATAGACGGTACTGATGATCCTGTCTTGCCAAGTGTTGGCCTGATCGTACCACAAAACCAAGTCTTAACTTTGGACGTCCTCAATCAGGTTGCTGGTGTCACATATACTTGGGATTTGAGTGATCAAGTAGATTCCAATACAGATGGCAATAACTCAAACGATACAGATGCCACAGGAACCAGTGTCACTATTAATTATAAGACAGGTGCAGTTAATGGCGTGGTCAACGAGCAGCTTGATAATCTCTCGGCCGATCATGCAATCACACTGACTGCCACCAAAGAATCTGCCACAGCCAATCTCACCTCCACCATCAGGCTCATGGTTCCCTCAGCAACTGTAGTTGATTGCCAGGCCAAAGATATCGTGATTACCGCTACAAATAATTCTACGGGCTTTAATTCTTCTAGCTGGAATTTTGGAGATGGTTCTAATCCAACTACTTATCAAAATAATACTAGTCTACAGGCCACACACACATACACCACAGCCGGCAATTATGATATAGTCTTAAGCGTCTTTGACGATTCATTGGCTGCAGGACAGGCAGCCACAGACACCAAGGCTATAGTCATTGAAGAAGCCATAGTCACTCCAGCCGCTTCGAGCACCTACAGTAAATTCACACCAGATCCGGTAGATGATTTCCATGTGCAATTTACCAACACTTCAACTGGGGGATGTTTGAGTTATGAGTGGGATTTCAATAATGATGGTGCTACGGATTCAACGCTCACAAATCCAACGCATGATTTTGGTGCTCTTGGGACATATCCAGTGTCACTTACGGCTATCAACTCAGCTGGTACACATACTACAAATTTCGACGTGGTTGTCACCGATACAGGTCCTACGGCGGGCTTTAATTCAAGTGTCACATCTGGCCAGGCGCCATTGTCGGTTAGTTTTACCAATACATCCACGGGAGATGGAGTCTCATATGACTGGGACTTTCAAACAGATGGGGTTAGCGACTCTACCACCACCAGTCCAAGCCGCTGTTTTGACACCCCAGAAGTTTACACAGTTACACTGACGGCCCAAAATTACGAAGGTACTGCTCAGGCAAATCAAGTCATTACAGTCAATCCAAATGCTGGATTTAGCATTTCTCCCGACAGTGGTTCGACTTCTACAACTTTTACCTTTCCATTAACAGTCGCAGCTGATGAGGCCACCTATACCTATAGCTGGGATTTTGAAAATGATGGAGGTGTTGATAGTACATCTGGTACTCCAAGTCATAGTTTTAATAGTTCTGGTACGAGGACAGTCAGCTTGACTGTAGCCAGTATTGCCAATCCTGGTCTCACATCCACCTCAACTCAGCAGATCACAGTGGCTTCATCTGGAGGTTCGGGCTCCTCATCGTACAGCCCTCCAACCAAGTCAAATAGTAGTTCGGACTCATCACAGTCAGACTCGAACGAATCTGATTCATCAGATTCTAGTGATTCAAGTGACTCCAGCGAAGCAGATCAGCAATCCAATACCGACACCGATACACAAGGCCAAGAACAGCTTGATCTAAGTTCATTTCTAATTACACAGCCAGTGGCGCCACCAGCAGTAACAGTTATTCCTCTACCATCTCCGATTGTGTCATTAAATACTGATACTGTTGAGTCAGAAGATACACAAGCAGAGTTGGATTCGGAGCAAGGCACAGAAGATATAGATCCTGAAGTTGCTGATCCAGAAGCAAGCGAGCAAGACGCCTCCTTGGATAATGAGAATGAAGACAAACAAGAAACACAGCAAGAGGCTGAATCTGAGCCGACGCCAGAATTGCAAGAAGGATTGTTTGATAATTTGGCCAGTCTACTAACCGGGGCGCTGTTTACAGATCAAACTCAGACTGAGAAGGAAGATATAAGTAGTCAGGCTCCAGAAGTTCAAACTGAGGTAGTCAAAGTTCAAGATAAAGTAGTAGAGCGGCAGTTGGATCAAATTTTTGCACAAAAACCGGCAGTGCCATCCAACAACCAGCAAAAGAGAGCTCAAATCCTAGCCAAGCCAGAGATCTCAGCTAAGAAAAGATCTCTTACCTCCAAAATAGTAGTAGATATCACCAAACAAAAAGAAATAGTTTCCAAGGTGGTAGAGCAGCTCAAACAAAAGCAAGAGCAACAACAAGCTCAGCAGCAAGAGGTGGTCAAGACAATAGAAGCTCAAGATCAAGATAACAATGGTGTCTCGGATGCCATTCAAGAATTAATTGGTCTCTCAAACGAAGAAATCGAGACCCAGCAGCAAGAGGATCCAAATCTACTTGCACCCAGAGCCATCTTTCTCAATCCACAAAATGCCACAGCTGATATCATGTTGGAAATGCGTGCAAGCGAAACCTACCCAGATGATAAATTCATTGCCAATGGTATTGTCGATGCCCCAGATGCCAATGCGGGGGATATAGTTGAGTTCTATGCCCAGAAAGATGGAGAAAAACTCCTTATTGGTGCCTCACAGTTAGAC